>NZ_JBDLBQ010000004.1:0-52984 GCF_046255015.1 Finegoldia dalianensis | reverse complement strand
AGTTTGCCATCTTTAATAACAAATATCCTATCTGCATCAACAATTGTCTTTAACCTATGAGCGATTATGATTAAAGTTTTACCCTTAACTAGATTTGCCAAGGCGTTTTGTATGAGAGCTTCATTTTCAGGATCTATATAAGAAGTTGCTTCATCTAAAATTACGATTGGTGCATTCTTTAGCATGGCACGAGCAATAGATATTCTTTGTCTTTCTCCTCCAGATAGATGACCTCCACCTTCTCCAACTCTTGTATCATAACCGTTAGATAGATTCATAATAAAATCATGGCAGGCAGATTTTTTACATACATCTATAATTTCTTCGTTAGAGGCATTCTTATTTCCAAGCCTAATATTTTCCTTTATAGTCATATCAAAGAGGAAATTGTCTTGGGATACAAAAGAAATAAGTGAAGACAAGTTTTCGAGCGACACATCTTTTGTTTCTACTCCGCCAATTTTAATAGATCCCTTATCTACATTCCAAAATCCAGCAATAAGTTTTGCTATTGTGGACTTGCCTGACCCAGAAGGACCAACGAGTGCTGAAACATTAGATTCTTTTATTTCCATAGAAAGATTATCAATGACTTTCTTTTTTCCATCGTAAGAAAAGTCTACGTCTTGAAGTTCTATATTATAGGATTCTATTTTTTCTCCCTTGTCGATATTTTCTAACTCTCTTGAATCTAAAATCTTTCCTATTTCAGAAGTTATAGTTGATATTCTTGACATATCATCCATATAGTTCATGATTTTTAAAATGCTAGAAACCGTAGCAAAGGATAAGACGATTAAGGTAATTAAATTTCCTAAATCAATACTTCCATTTATATAAAATAAAATCCCAAAGGGTATGATTGTAATAATTCCCATAGGAGAAAGTAATCTACCTATGGCAACCCTATTCATAGATTCACCCATCCAGTTATAATAAAAGCTTGCATTGTCATAAACTGCATCAGCATATTTTTTATAAGATGATTCGCTTTGATTAAAGGTCTTGATTACTTCTATCCCATTTATATACTCAACAATAGAATTATTCATATGTTGACCAATGGCAACTGACTTTCCAAACATTTCCTTATAATGAGCATTCATAACAGACATCATGGTAGCCATTCCTACCACAAATGGAATTAGTGATAGCAAGGTCAATCGCCAATCTAGTGTAAACATGTAAATAAACAATAGAATAGGTCCTACTAAATTTGCCGTAAATTCTGGCACTAAGTGGGCAAGGGATGTTTCCATAGAATCAACTTGCTCAACTATAATATTTTTTAATTCTCCAGATGTTCTTGAAAGAACATCTCCCAGTGGCATCTTAAAAAGTTTCTTAGAAATATCATTTCTAATTTCTCCTAATGAATTAAAGGTTGCGGTATGGGAAATACTTGTTGATATTCCTGCCGCCACTTCTTTAATAACAAATGTTATTAAAATACTTATGCAAAGTGGAGTGTATAAGCTCATATCATTTGCACCATTAATCAAATTTACAATAATTTTTGCCATGTATATATAAGAAAAAAGCCCAGCCACTACCCCTACTATTGCAAGTAGTACAGAAATAAAATATGAGCCTTTTCTTTTATTTACATATTCTTTTACTAAATTCACTTTAAAACCTCCTTTAGTAATATTTTTAAATAGTTTATTATATTTTTTTTATTTCAGAGGGCATTCTATTAAGCTCTCCAATCATCATTGCTATTCCAGCTAAAATCATAATTAAATCTACAAGAGGTTCAGCAAACCATACTGCCTTAACTCCAAATGTCATTGGTAGAATAATCATGGCAGGTACGAATAAAAATAACTGTCTTAGCATTACTATTATGCCGGCTTTTTTAGCGTTTCCTATTGATTGGAAGAATGTTATAGTCATTACCATTACGCCATATAGGATAAAGATAGAATAAAATAGTCTAAAGTTTCCTATTCCCTGAGTTATAATACTTTCTTCTACTCCAAATAAAGAAAGAATATTCTTTGAAAATGCTAATGCTGGTATCCAAAATATTGATGCAAGAACTAATCCTCCGATAGAAAATACTTTCATAGCTTCTTTTACTCTGTCGTATTTTTTCGCTCCAAAATTTGTACCAACTACAGGTTGTAAACCTTGACTCATTCCCCAAAGTGGAATGAAGGAAAAGGCATATATTCTAAGTGTTGCTGCCATCAAGATAGCATTTGTATCTCCGCCATATTTAAATGACATTTTATATAGCATTGTTTGTTGAATCATAAATAAAATTTGCATCATCATAGCAGATGACCCTACGCCAAACATTTCTTTTTTTATTTCCTGATCAGGTTTGATTTTATTTATTTTTACTGCTTTACTTTTATATTTGAAGTAATGGAGTGTTATTATCGCTTGAACAAATTGTGCTGTAACAGTTGCAAGTGCAGCCCCTTCTATTGCGTATTTTCCCATTAATTTCATTAGAATTGGATCAAGAATTATGTTTAAAAAAGCCCCTAGCCCCATAATGAGCATTGCTTTTTTCATTAATCCTTCTCCACGCATAACCATGTTTGCTGATTGAGTAAAGTTTACAAATAAAGAACCAATGAAAATTACTCGTAAATATCTGATACCATATTCTTTAATTTCTCCACTTGCTCCAACCATATCTAAAAAATGTGGTGCAAGTAAAATTCCGCCTATTGTAATAATTGATGAGAATAGAATAACCCAAAAGATTAAATTCCCCATAATTTTATCAACTGTTTTTTGGTCACCCTTTCCTATAGCTCTTGATAAAACTGATGCTGAACCTACACCTATGAGTGTAGATACTCCACTATTAAAAAAGGTAAGTGGCATAGCTACACCACAAGCTGTCATTGCAGTTTGTCCTATAATATTTCCTGCAAAAATTCCATCCATTAATGGATAAAGACCTATTACTATCATTCCTATTACAGCAGGAATAGATAATTGAAAAAGTAGTTCTATAGGTCTTTTGCTTAATAATTGTTCTTTCATATCTTGTTTCAAAAAATCAACTCCTTACACAATCAGTCCAGCTTTAATAAATTTCAAAATTTCTTTTTCATGTCCCTGAACATATACTTTCTTATATCCATCTTCTTCAAGCATTAACACAGAATTACAAACTTTAAAAATAAGTTCTATATCATGAGTTATTATGGCAAAAGGATATATTTTTGAATATCTTTTTATTATTTCAGAAATATCATTCATTCTCTTGTAATCTAAACCTGACGTAGGTTCATCTAGAATTATTAGTTTTCTACCACTTAAACAAGCAGTTAATAGAGCAAGTCTTTGTTTTTGTCCACCAGATAGATTTTGTGGATGGTCATACCTATTTTCCCAAAGGTCAATATGTTTTAATTCGTTTCTAAGTCTATTTAAATATCCAACGTCATTAATTCTATCTTTTTGTAAAAGCTCATTTTCCACCGTATCAAAAAATATTTGGTATTCTACATCTTGCATCATATAATAAGAGTTTCTTAATCTTTCTTTTTTATTTCTCCCAAAGCTTGTTTTGCCTTTAAAGTTTAATAAACCAGCTAAAGATCTTGCAAGAGTCGTTTTACCTACTCCATTTTTACCTATAATCGCCATTATCTCATTTTCACATAAGCTTATATTTAAATTTTTTATTAATTCTTTTTTACCAATAGAAATACCAACTCCTCTTATATCCTCAACTACATTTTTGCAATTATCAATATTTTCAGATAGCAAAAAATTATAGTTAGTTGTTCTTAAAGAGTAATTTTTACAATCCTCTTCTGTTAATTCATCTTTTTTAAAAACTTTTTCGATTTTACCATCTTTCATATACAAAAAACGATCATATAAATCATTTAAATAGAACAATCTATGCTCAGATATTATTATCGTTTTTCCTAAGGATTTTAATTTTTCAAGAATATTCTTAAGTTCGACTATTCCCCTATAGTCTAAATTTGATGATGGTTCATCAAAGAAAATTATTTTAGTATCATAAACAAGAGTAGATGAGATAGCAACTTTTTGCTTTTGTCCACCTGATAAAGAATTGATATTTCTATATTTTAAATTTTCAATTCCCATCACACTCAAAGAGTCATCAACTCTTTTCTTTAATTCTGAAAGATCCATTCCTAAATTTTCTCCAACAAAGGCAAGCTCATCCTCAACAATATTTGCGAAAAACTGATCTGTTGGATTTTGAAATACATTTCCTATATATTTTGCCAATTCTCCATTGTTATATTGCGAAATATTTTTTCCTAAAATAGATACTTGTCCATATAATTGTCCTTGATAATGATTCGGAATTAAACCATTTAATATTCTTGTTAGCGTAGTTTTTCCACAACCAGATAAACCACTTATAACAACAAGTTCCCCTTCTTTAATATTTAGCTCTATATCTTTTAAAATTACCTTATCATTTCCGTCATAAGAGAATTTTTTAATATCTGCTTCTATTACATTCATATTGACCTCCACAATAAGAAAATAGCTAAAAGTAAGAATACGATATCAAAAAATTTAAAAGTTATTTTATGATAATTAGTCCTTTCCCCTCTATATTCTGCTCCTTTAGATATAATAGATGAAGTCAAAGTTTCACTCACTTGCAAACATTTATAGATAAGAGGGATGAAGTAAAGTTCAAAAGACCTAATAGGATGGAGGGGACTTAATCTTAGTCCCCTTACCTTCATGCCATTCTTTATTTCTTTAAGCCTTAACCCCATTTCTGATATAAACTTCATTCCTATCACTATGCTTAGAGCAAAAACATTTGGAATGTGTAAAAACTTAAGTGAACTCATCATTTTAAGTGGTGATGTATTCACAAGAATACCGCCAATAATAAATATCGGAAAGAGTTTTAATACGATTTCTACAAGACCTAAAATTGCATTTCCACCTATTCCTAAGTCTATAATAGTTAATGTTTTGCCAACAATTAACAAGATAAGAACTGTTGCTAGTTGTTTAATAAATTGTTTTAAGGAAAAAGTTAAGGTTAGAAACATTGATATTCCTATCATAGTATAGTAACCAATATCATCTGTTATAAATAATATAATCGAAAACGCTAAAATTAAAACAAATAAGATTATAGGATTTACAAGACAGTTGTCATCTCTCCTTATGTTTTCCATTACAATATTCCTGATTTTTTACTCTTTTTAAAAAACTTATTATTTATATATAATCCAAATCTTCCTGCTATTAATACCAAGACGATATTAATGCCTATTGAGATTAGCATTGCCTTTGGTGTAAAAAAGGCATCCATAAAGGCAGCCTGTTCTTTTGTAAATACGCTAAAAACTTCAACAATTTTTTCTGGTCCAAGTAGTCTTACAAATGTCATTGCGTGCATTGAAATAACAAACATTCCAGCAGATAATGCTAAGGCAACTCTATTATCATTTTTATAGTTACCTATAATTAATTCTGCTACAATAGCTGCGATGGCATTTACTATAAGCATTGGCCAATATCCACTTAATGCATAAAATACACCCAGCAACATAAAAAATATAAAAGCTATTCCCCTTTTTTGTAATTTTTTAGCCATAATTATAAATGGCGGAGCTACTACAAAGGAAGAAAATCCTGCCGCTATATATAAGGATAAAGTTCCTAACATTCCTGTGGCCGTTGATACAGCCATGTTTAATATAAACGCCACTACTGTAAAAATTGTAACTTGTACGATATCTTTTAATTTCATATAAACCTCCAATTTAAGATATGTTTTTTCTTTCTAAGTAAACCCTAAGATTTACTTAGCATTATTATCTAAGATAATTCCTATCATTTTTTTTAATGCAAGTTTGTTCTTCACAAAATTTTCTCTTGCATTTAGAACTTCACAACCTAGAATAAATGTGTTAATAAAATCAGTTATTAATTCAATAGCTTCACTTAATTCACCTCTTACATCTTCATCAAATAACATTAAAATACTATCAGATGATGATTTTTTTAGTTTCTTATATAAGTCTTTTAACTTATCGTCATGATTTAATTCCTGCAAAAACATTGCATAAATTGAAACATAGTCACTCTGATATAGCATTTTTTCTAAAATAATCTCAGATAAAACTTCGCTAAAATCCTGACTTGTTTTATTCATCTCATCATAGATTATCTTCTCTCTGTATTTATTTCCTTCTAACATAATGTCGTATAAGATTTCATGCGTAGAACCATAATGATGATACAAGCCACCTCTAGAAAGCCCAGTAGCTTCCATAATGTCATTCATAACGGTATTTCTAAATCCCTTATCCAAAAAAACTTTAATAGCTGCTTGTCTAATCTGCTTTTTTCTTTCATCAGCTTCCATTTTCATTTCATAAATAACCTCCAAACCGACATACTTGTCGGTATTATTGTATCAACTCTGATAATCATTGTCAATAGCTTCGCTTATACTTCTTTATTAATTTCTTTAAATGCGGTATAATTAACAGAAATTAATAAACGCTTAACGCTTATAACTTTAATAGCAAGCACAGTAAGTGAGTACCCACTTACGAAAAATTGATGAAGCAGAACCTTTATGGACTGCTTCTTTTTTTATCAATTTTACCTTGTTAGGGAGAGCCCTAAGACCCTAATAATTTATGATAAGGAGATATACTATGGATAATAGAAAAAGAAATAATCAACTAAAAATATATTTAACAGATGAAGAAAAGGAGGTTTTTGAAAAGAAAATGAAACTTACAAACTGCAAAACTATGTCCCACTTTCTTAGGAAATGTGTATTAGAAAAAGAGATTTATGTTGTAGATTTAGAACCATTTAGAAACCTACAATGGCTACTTTCGAATGCAACAAATAACATAAACCAGATTGCAAAAGCAACTAATACAACTGGTGTTATTTACAAAAATGAAATTGAATCAATTAATAAACAGATAGAAAAATTATCAAGAGAAATATGGCAGATCCATTCCCTACTTCTAAATAAATCAAAAGAAAGTTCTGGTGATTAGTATGGCAATTACAAAAATACATCCTATAAAATCAACTCTAAATTTGGCAATAGATTATATAACTAAGAGTGAAAAAACTGATGAAAAAATCTTAGTATCTTCATTCAAATGTCATCCATCTACTGCCCATATTCAATTTATAAAAACACGAGAAGACAATGATACTAAAGGTACAGTTTTAGCTAGACATTTAATCCAATCTTTTCTACCAGGAGAGGTTGATCCTATAAAAGCTCACGAGATAGGAATGGAATTGTGTAAGAAAATTTTAAAAGAAGATTATGAATTTGTTCTTGCAACTCATATAGATAGAGGGCATATCCATAACCATATTATTTTTAATAATGTTAATTACAAGACTGGTAAATGCTACCAATCTAACAAAAAATCTTACCACAAAATTAGGTATCAAAGTGATGAATTATGTAAAGAAAATAAGCTTTCAGTCATTGATGAATATTATGAAGCTTACAAAAGAAAATATAAAACTGCTGGTAAATCTTGGTATGAGTATGACCAAAACAAGAAAGGAAATTCTTGGAAATCTAAATTGCAATTTGATATAGATAGAATGATTAATAAGTCTAAATCGTGGGAAGAGTTTTTAGAAAATATGAAATCTCTTGATTATGAAATTAAGTTTGGTAAACACATTGCTTTTCGCCATAAAGATAAGCAAAGATTTACAAGAGCAAAGACTATCGGAGAAGATTATACCGAAGAAAAAATCAAAGAAAGAATAGATTTAGCTATTAAAAACAAAGCTAATCCTACTAAAAAGCGTGTAGGAAATGTTATTGATATATCTACTAATAAAAAAGCTCAATCCTCTAAAGGTTACGAAGTCTGGGCAAGAAAACATAATATAAAAACAATGGCTGACTCGATAATTAAGCTTAGAGAACAAGGAATTAAATCAATTACACAGCTCGATGACCTGATCAAAAAATCTGCTGATGATAGACAAGATTTGTTAGATAAAATAAAGAAAATTGAAAATGAGATGAAGAGTTTATCCCAAGATATGGAAAATATAAATACTATAAATAAGTATCGTGAAATCTATAAAATCCATAAGAAAAATCCTGATTATAAGCAATTTGCAGAAGAATATTATAGTGAACTTTCCGTCTATAAAATAGCCGCTAAAGAGATCTTAGAAAATTATAAAAAACTACCAAACACAAAAGAAATATTAACGAAACTCGATGAATTGCAAGAAAAAAAGAACACCCTTATGCAAGAGTATTCTTTGAATAAAGAGCAATTTTCCAACCTTGTTCAGTATAGGAAAAACTATGAAAATTATTATGGGAAGGAAGTGGAGAGATAAAAAGCTATAAGCGAATAAGCCTATAGCTTTTTTAAGATTATTTACAAAATTTTACTCTAAACTTATTATCTTACTTAAAGAAATCCTACTAGATGACTAGCAAACATTACTATAGGAAGTAATAAGATCAAAAGGACATTTAACGCCATAAAAAACTTATCCTTTTCCTTTACCCCAAATATTAAACCAACCACAACATTTTATGTTTTTTAGCAAGATATCTTATAATTCATTTATATTGTCAGTTATGGACATCTTATTAATTCTCTTAATAGGTTTATAAGTTGAAAGAATTACTGAAATCAATATAAATCCTATCGAAATCATTGCTGGCAAAATTGGAAACTGCCAAACAGCATAGGAAAAGTGATTTTCTATCAGTTTTGTGAAGATAATTTTATTCAGTAAAACACCAACTATAATCCCTATAAAACAGCCAAAGAAACCATAGGTTGCTGATTCAACTTTAATCATTCGCTTAATTTGAAGATTGTCCATACCAACTGCACGCATCATTCCATATTGTTTTATTTTTGATGATACGCTTATGGATATGCTGTTGATACTATTTAATAGACTTACAAGACCGATAATCGCTATGAAACCATATACAAAAAACATAAATGCCATATATGTTCCTGTTGTCTTTTGTTCTCTACGATCATTTATTGTATTCTTGTTCCCCATAATCTTTTGAACTTCATTTATACTTTCATTTGAAAAATTCTCATCAGTCTGTAACATGACTAAGTTATATCCATTTTCATTTGTTATCTGTTTGAATGTTTCATTTGAAGTTATTATTGTAGTTTTACCTCCAGTTTCACCATCGCTAGTAAATGGATCATATTTCAATAGTCCAGCTATTTCAAAATCTTCTCCTTTAATTTTTATTTTATCTCCAATTTTATTATTGCTATCTCTATCCCAAGTAGATAAAACACAATGGCTATTGCCAAATACATTCGATAAATCACTTTTTCTCTTTAGGGCTTTATCTTTTTTTAGACTTTTTAAATCAAAATCATCATATGAGATAATATCTATTTTTTCTCTACGGTTAGATTCAGATTCTAAAATTGCATTTACATCAAAAGCGCTTCTTCTACCATATACATTTTTTACTCCATCTACTTCTTTTAATTTATTCAACAAATTTGGATCAATATTATTTGAAATATCCTTACTTGTAATTTCTATATCCGCCCTGGCAGAAGATTGTGGCATGATATAATTTACAAATTGTCCGAAAACTATAAATGTTAGAAACAAGATAATACTTAATGCAAAGGAAGCTGACATTAGAAATAAATTCTTTTTATTTTCTATAGCATGATTTATTCCTAGTGATTTTTCAATATGAAAGAATCTATTATTTACTAACTGTTCATTTCCTATATTAGATTCTGTATTTCCAGAAAGAGCCGCAATTGGAGAAATCCTAGAGGCTTCTTTCGCAGGTTTTTGTGCGGCAATTAAAACACTTGCAAGTCCTACCAGAACACCTGCTAGAATACCAGTTACACTTATTGTAAAAATAGGTATGTTAGAAAATTCTTCTCCAACTATATATCTTAGTCCACCACAAAGAATCCAAGTTGAAACAACACCTATTAACGTACCAATGGGAATAGCTGTTTTGCACCAATTTAGTGACTCTAACCTTACAAACTTTTTAATCTGACCTTTGCTCATCCCAAGAGAGCGCATCATCCCAAAAAACTTAGTTCTTTGAGCAACACTATTATTAATACTTCCAGAAATCATTAAAGCACCAGCTACAAGTATCAAAATAAATAATAACATAGCTACAGGAATTAAAGTTTGCCCCAAGTTACTTTTTAATACATCGTTGAAACTAAAACCAGTATGCTTTAACTTCAATCTATCAATTTCCATTCGTAAGCCAATTTCAGCCATACTAAAAATTGCTGTTACCAAAAATACTGAAATAGCTATGCACATTATAGTTAAATGATTCTGTTTTTTACGAATTTTAGCTGATATTGGAATTAAACTAAGATAACTTTTCATTTGTAACACTTCCCTGATCAACTAGTATTCCATCTGAAACTCTTAAAACTCTATCTGCTGCTTGAGCTATCGAACGGCTATGTGTAATCATAATTATAGTTTGTTCATATTTCTGTGAAGATTCTTTTAGTAAACTAATAACCTCTGAACTATTTTTAGAATCTAGGTTTCCCGTTGGTTCATCCGCTAGAATTAGAGAAGGTCTTGTTATAAGTGCTCTACCTATAGCAACCCTCTGTTGCTGACCACCAGAAAGTTCACTTGGCAAGTGATTCTTTCTCTCTTGTAGTCCTAATATATTTAATAGTTCTTCAAGATACTTTCTATCTGGTTTCTTGTAATCCAATAAAACTGGAAAGATTATGTTTTGTTCCACAGTTAACTCTGGAATCAAATTAAATCCCTGAAAAACAAAACCTATACTTCTGCGACGAAATACTGTAAGCTCGCTATCTTTCATTGAAAACAAATCTTTATTATTAATAATAACCTTACCTTCAGTAGGAGTATCTAGCGCACCTATTATATTCAGTAGGGTACTTTTCCCAGAACCTGACTCTCCTACTATCGCTATATATTCTCCTTTATCTACAGAAAATTTAATATCTTTTAAAGCATGCACTGCATTGTTGCCTTTTCCATATATTTTAGAAACAGATTTAACTTCTAATAAACTCATAAAACACCTCGATCTTATTCTATTTATTAAAGAATAACACTCCATTCCTACAATTAAATTACTAAAATCCTACAATTTTGTAGGATTTCTAAAAGTTAATATAAAAGTAGTCCCATAACCTAATTCACTAGAAACTTCAATTGTGCCTCCATGTCCTTCGATGATAGACTTTGCTAAAGGTAGTCCTAAGCCTATCCCTTGCGAATCTGTTAAATGTCTACTTCTATAGAAACGCTTGAAAATATGGTAAAGATCATCCTCATGTATACCAAAGCCATTATCAGTAATTTTTATCTGTAAAATCGACGAGAATTGTTCCCATTCAATTTTAATTACATCACCGCTTTTAGTATGGTCAAAAGCGTTTTTGACAATATTATTTATTGCTTCCAATAACCAATCTCTATCACAAATAAGATTTATTTTTTCATCTCCAGAAATTTGTAGATGTTTTTTTTCACTTTTTGCACGGTATGTAAAGTGGAGTTCTACATCTTTAATCATTGCATACACATTTTCATTCAATTTTTCAAGAACAATAACACCTGCATCAAACTTAGCTAACTTCAAAAGGTTTTGTATTAATGTATTCATTCGATTAAGCTCATGGTCTGACGCTTCACATAAATCTTTAATTGGATAATCTTTATCAACCTCATTAAAAATAAGTTCATTATATATGTTTAAAGCTGCTAATGGTGTCTTTAGTTGATGAGATATATCAGATATAATATCTCTTAGAAATTTCTTCTCTTTTGTTTCATTCTTGGCTCGGGCATTTAATATTGAAGCCATCTGATTTATGGAATTAAATAATCTGTAAATTGTCCCTTCTTTGTCAGAATCAATCTGAACATTATGATTGCCTTCAAGATACATATTGATTTGTGCTTCTGCATTTTCTATAATTTCTTCTTGGCGTTTTAAATAAAGATAAAATATACCAGGTGTCAAAAAAATAAAAATAAGACTTATAAAAATTGAAGGAGTAGAAATAGTTTTAAATTGTCTCCAAATAAATATTTGCACCAATAAAGCATATAAAAAATTAACAATAAATATATACTTGAAATATCTTTTATTGTTTTCGTCTGAAAATACTGACATCATTGTTTACCTCAACAAGAAACGTTCCACCTATATCCCAGACCTCTAATAGTTTGTATCATTTTGGGATGGCTAGGATTGTCTTCAATTTTCACTCTAAGTCTGCGAATATATACAGTTACGGAATTATTGTCTATATAATTATCATTAATATCCCATAATTTCTCTAAAATTTGATCTTTAGATAGGACAATATTGGGATTTTCCATTAAGAAGCAAAGTAACTTATATTCGCCACTCGTAAGATCTAAAGCGTGACCATTTTTATAAGCAACACTTTCTGATAAATGAATTTTTATACCATTTGATTCGATATTTTGGTTATTATATTTTTCTGTTCTCCTAAGAAGTGCATTTATTCTTGAGATTAAAATACTTAATCTAAATGGCTTAGTTATATAGTCATCTCCACCAATATCCAGACCCATAATTACACTTGTTTCTTCGTCAGAGGCTGTTAGAAAAATAATAGGTACATCAGAGTTTTCTCTGACTTTTCTGCAAAATTCAAACCCTGATCCATCAGGAAGAGATACATCTAAAATTAATAATTCATATTTGTTTTTTGACCATAAATCTAAAGCTTCGCTTATAGTTCTAGCTATATCAGCGTCAAACCCTTGCTTTTCAAAAGAAAATGACAACCCATAAATAAGGCTCTTGTCATCTTCTAATAGTAATATCTTGTTCATATAAAATCTCCTAAAAATCATTAAATCTATGTTAGATTATACATTATAAGTACAAAAATACACTCTATTTTATAATATCACCATTTTCAGTATAAGTAAAAACAGACCCATTACGGATCTGCTATTTGTCGATATCAATTTCAATTTCAGACTTGAATATTACTTTAAGCATTTCATCATAAACCACTATCTTATCCACTAGTTTCCTTACCAATTCTTCATCATAGCTTTCTATTTCTAATTCTTGATTGTCTAAAAACTCTTCTAATTCCATTAGTCTGCTTTGTTCATTCTTCTCTTCCGCCATTTCAATGAGTATCTTTTCTTTTTCATTTCTTAACTCTTCTACTCTGTCTGCAAGGTCTGTGTAGTCTTTCTTGGCATTAGCTACTTTTAAAAGTTCTTCTTGCACTTTCAACATTGCTTGGTCTATTTCTTCTATTCCACTACTTCCATAACCTGTGATGACTTTTTCAATATTCTCTTTTATTATTTCTTTTAATTCACTGCTTTCAGATATAAGTTGATTAATGGCTTCTACGGCTGCCTCTTGTAGGTTTTCTTCTCTTATGGTTCTTGCTTCACATGCTTCTGGTCCATGGGTTACTCTTGTACAGCATCTCCAAACGGTGTACTTTTTCCCTCTGTTGTTCCAAGCAATTCTCCTGTAAATATCCCCGCATTTAGAAAGGTATTTTAGAGCATCTTGTAAATCTTGTGCTGTTTCTTGTTAATATTCTTCAATTAACATCTCGAGTTTTTTGTTACTTCATTTTTTAATTCTTCTGATTCAACAACTCGTAAATTTTCATAATTTTTAACTGGATTTGCTTCGCACGGAGTTTCCATAGGAAAAAGAGTTCATAGGAACTATGTTCAAAATCAACACACATGATGAAATAGTATCTATTATTTTTTTCAACATTAAATCTTCTTCACTTTCTATTTTATTTTTCAATTATAATAAGTTAGCAAGATATTCAATCTCCATTTTTATACCTAAGAGGATTCTTATAATTTATATTCGTGTCTCCTTGTAACCCTAATTTATTAAGCTCTTATTTAATTGCATGAGTAAATACTGCAAACTTAAATAAAATCAAAAAATTTTAACAAAATCTCTTTGTTTTAAACTCTCTAAATCTTTTTTCTTATTTCCATAAGCTGAAAAATTGGTATAAATTTTATTCCCATCGTCATCTTTTTCTAAGTCCATGGTTGTTTAACATTATTCCTGTTATCAGGTAAGTTATAATCTTTTATTTGTTTTTCAACTTGCTATACTCACCTCCACACCCTATGCCCAAAAACATAGAACCGATTATCCATGCATACTCTGTTTTTCCTGTTTTATATGACATGTATATTGATAATATAAGTGTAATAAATGAGATTATTGCTAATATAAGCCATAAGTTCTTTTTGTCCATTTTATTCCTCCAAGATTTTTAACTCATCATTTCTATTCTTATTCTATATTCTTTTGACTTCAACTTCAGCTAACTTTTGTGAATATTATTTATTATCTTTGCTATATAATTTTTAGTCATTGAAAATACTCCATCACTTATTCTTTGAATTCCTTGTTCAAGAAAAATTATTACTATAATACTATTTTAACTTTTCTTTTACTTTAGAAATTGCTCTTTACTTCAATCTTATGTAAAACTCAGATAATGATACCCCTAAATGAATCAAAGAATGTTAAGCATGTCTTTATCTTAGTTAGCCTGATATTTTTGTTCTTCTTTTGATGATCTAATTAAAAAATCTGCTGATGATAGACAAGACTTATTGGATAAAATAAAGAAAATTGAAACTGAAATGAAGAGTTTATCCCAAAATATGGAAAATATAAATACTATAAACAAGTATCGTGAAATCTATAAATACCATAAGAAAAATCCTGAAGACAAGCAATTTGCAGAAGAATATTATAGTGAGCTTTCAGTCTATAAAATAGCGGCTAAAGAAATTTTAGAAAACTATAATAAGCTACCAAATACAAAAGAAATACTATCCAAGCTCGATAAATTGCAAGAAAAAAAGAACACCCTTATGCAAGAGTATTCTTTGAATAAAGAACAATTTTCCGACCTTGTTCAGTATAGGAAAAACTATGAGAATTATTATGGAAATGAAGTGGAGAGGTAGGACTGCTTAACTACCTCTTTTACATTTATTACTTTTCCCACTCGAATAAAATATTTAGTTCATTATATTCTTCTGAATATTTTTCTTTGTCCATGATTACTCCTCAATATATTTTATCAATGATTCATTGTCTACAGTTTTAGCTATTACAATCTCAATAATTGCCGCTAATACATGAATTAATATTAGATAAGCCAACACATATATTAAGTTAAAATTATATTCGAACTTCAATACCATATCTCCGATTATATCTATCAATGTTTTCCCTATTATCCCCCCTAGTATAATTGAAATAATATTAGATATTACTATTATTATTTGTGTTTCAAATATTCTTGATAGTATAAAATGTGATTTTTTCATCCCTAGTGCCATCATAGTTCCTATTTGATTTTTTCTTTCAATAAATGTGGTTATGGATAAATTAATGACATTAAACAAAGCAAATATCAAAAAAACACACGTAAATATCAGTGATGCTAACAAAATTGTTTTGTATTGCTTGTTAAGCTCTTTTACATAATCATCAACTTTATTGAATTCAAGTAATTTATTTTCTGACAAGATGTTTCGAACTTTATCCTCTATAATATTCATTTTTTTCTTATTTATAGAGTCCTTTAATTTTAATGAAATAGAATTGTTAATGTTATAGTCGCATAATTCTTCTAATTTTTTTTCTGGAATACCAAATATATATTCTGAACTTGTATCGTTTAAAATAGCGGATATAGTAAAATCTTTTTCATCAATATGTCCATCTTTCCCTCTAAATTTTAACCTAATAGTGTCCCCTAACTTTGGACTTAGTTTATACACATCTTCAAAAACATTGTTAGCATTATTAACAATCAAATCATTCTCATCTTTTATATCTCCCAATACTAATTTAGTCTTTAATTTATCAATATCAGTTTCTTTATATCCCACAATAGTTGTAACCTGATTGCGTATATCATTCTTTTCTATATCAAAATTTACCGTAGTAGCTTTTTCAATATTAATACGATCAATCTCATCTATTTCCTTAATTTTTGATATTAATTTTTCATCAATTGGATTGTTTTCGGCTTGTGTAAAAGCTTTTTTATAATTGCTTGCATTTATATCATCTGGTTTATACTCCATAAATTTAAATGTGATATTATATTCACCTAATTTGAATTTAGTATTTTTAGCTATATCTTCAGTCGAAATAGAAGAAAAAACACCTATCATAGCAATAAATATTACACTACATAACGCTAAAGATATTAACGTAAATATAGAACGCTTTTTATTCCTTTTAGCATTTAACATACCTAGATATAAAGGAGTAACTTTTTTAGAGCTATGCCTTGGAGCTATAACATCAGTATAAGAAGTATAACTCATTGCTTCAACTGGAGAAATTTTAGATGCGTAATTTGCAGGTCTTAATGTAGAAATACAAGCAATTGTGAATACAAAGATGACTGTTGCAATAAAAATCAAACCATGTATCTTGAAATCAAAAGTTCCTGGTCTAATCAATATATTTACCAAAATTCCCAATAATCCACCCACTATTCCTGAAGGAATTGCAATAAACTGAGCCTGTCTTATTATTAATTTTTTTAAATCTTTACGCTTTAAACCTAGCGCTCTTAATTTACCAAGTTCATTGATGCTTCTATTTATAGATATATAATATATTGAATATAAAACTAATGAAGTTGTAATTGAAAGCAATAGCAAAATAAGCGTAAGTTCTATACTAGCATCACTAATTTTTTGATTATTGGAATAAGTAAAAAACTCATTGTAAATATTAATGTTTTCTTTAGGAATTTCAAACTTATCTCTTATTTCATTAGCTTTACTATAAGCAAACTTCTCTGACTTATCTTTCAAAAATATCATAGAGGAACTTACTTTTACTTTTGAATTCTTAAAATAATTTTCCGATACGTATAAATTAGCCTGACTCACTTCCATATCCCTATATGCTATAGATGATATAGTAAATGTTTTTTCTCCAGAATTATCATCGACTTTTATTTCATCTCCGATTTTCAAACCATATTTGTCTGAAATAGATTTTTCTATCATAATTTCATGTGAATCTATTGGCAATTCACCTTTTATTGAATCGAAATAATTATTATTGTCTAAATAAATTACATTAGTTGGAGATCCTTGAAATTTTACTTGATCAATAATATTTAACGTAACAATTTTATCTATGCTTCTATCTGATTTTATATCATTAATTTTATCAGATTTATTTAATACTGTTATTTGAGGCATGTATTTTGTAGTCTTATGTATGCCAATTTGATTTGATGCAGAAAAAGAAAGTGTCAATGACAAAATAAATGCGGAAAAGATTATTGTTAAACCTATAAGGAAATTTTTATTTTCTCCTCTTATATACTTAGTTGCCAATCTACTAATATAATTCATTATTTTGATAACCTCCCATCTTCAAGACGCACTATACTTGCATATTTATTCTCCAATAAATACTCAACTATATTTTGATCATGGGTAATTAAAATAATTGTTTGGTTAAAATTTCTATTAGTTGAAACAAGTAAATCAATAACATTTTTACTATTTTTGCTGTCTAGATTCCCAGTAGGTTCATCTGCCAATAATATACTTGGTTTTGTTATTAAAGCTCTTGCAATAGCAACTCTTTGTTGCTGTCCGCCCGAAAGTTCATTTGGCATTTTTTGTAATATATCTTCGATACCTAAAGTATCAACTATTTTATTTAGGTATTTCTCATCTTCTACAAGTCCACTAATATTAAGTGGAAAAAGTATATTTTCTTTTATATTCAATATATTTATCAAATTAAACCTTTGAAAAATAAACCCAATATTTTTACTTCTAAATTCAGTCAATCCATTATCGTCTAAATCCGCTAAATTTATACCATTAATTTTTATACTTCCGCTTGTCGCTCTATCCAGCCCTCCTATTATATTTAGGAGCGTAGATTTACCACTACCAGATGCTCCTTGGATTATTAAAAAATCGCCTTTCCCAACTTCTAAATCAACCCCATCCAAAGCCTTTACTTGATTATTTACTGTTCCATAATATTTTTTTATTGCTTTTATATTTAATAATTCCATATTTATCTCCTCCACATGATAACAATTTATTAGAATTATGTTTCAATTTTAGGTCTAGTCTACTACACTTTTATTATATACCAAGACTTCCAATAGCACAACCTCTACACTTAAAGAAGCCAAACACCCTTTTTTATATAAGTATTAGCTTTAAATTTATGTTTATAATATAATACATAATATTTATTTAGTATTTTATCTATTTCCCTAAAAACAAATTTATTTTATCATTATTTACAAATTTTCTAATTTATATTTAAACTATAAATTGTATATTTAAACAAGGCATTAAATCAAATAACTATTGACTATTTTGAATTTATTTAGTATAATTTGATAACTAATTTTATTAATAGGTGGGTTTTATTTTGATTAAAAATCACATAAAAGAATATAGAAAAAAAGAAGGATTGACTCAGTATGAACTAGCACAGAAAATCGATTTAACTAGAAGAGGTGTGATATATTTAGAAAACCATGCCAAAGATGTAAATCTTAGTACGGCAATGAAACTTTCTAAAGTTTTAAAAGTCTCTATCGATGATCTTTTTGAAATGGATGATTAATCCTAAAAAAATGAGGTAACAAATATATTTTTTGGTTGCCTCATTTTTTATTAAAAATATTTAGAACCGCATTTCCCCATAATTAAGTTTATTCGTACAATCTAGCTAAATATTTTATTAAAATATAGTACCTATTGTATTTTTTTGCTATAATAAAATTATATACTAGCAGGAGATTATAATAATTTTTAATTGAACCTGTAAATTAAGCTTTTTACTTAATTTTACAGGTTTTTTGTTTTACATATTTTTAAGGAGATGATTTTTTATGGCAAACAGATATAGAAATAATGGAATATATTTAATGCTTTCAGATGAGGAATTAGAACTATTAAATAAAAATACAAGGCATCTAAGTGTAAATCACTCATGCAATTTATTTTGAAATGTATCTTAGAAAAAGATATTTATGTACTAGATATGGATGTCTTTCGTGATATGTCTACTAATATAAGTCGTACTTCAAGTAATATAAATCAAATTGCTAAAAGGGTAAATAGCACTTCTTTTATTTATAAGGATGATATTGATGATTTGAATAAGTTACTAGAAAAGCAAGCTAGAGACATTTTATTTGAAATTTTTTTGTTAAATAAACTATCTAATATTTGATTTACAAGCATATATTTTACTTTTTTATTTTAAAAGAAGATGATACCGCATCAAGAAAAGTTTCTCTGTTTTTTAAATTATGTAGATGTGCCAAGCTATATAAATATTTGTTAATCGTTCCTAATTATATATGCCTTTAATTAAAATTTTTGAATGTCCTCAAATTCTATAAGTCTTATTTTATTCTCTTTAATCTCCAATATACATGGTATGCTATTGATACCATAGTAATCTAAGATCCTATTAAGCTCAGTATTGTTAAAATATTCACCTATGTCTAAATCTACGACATTCTTAGATAAATCATGTTCCTCACTTTCTTTTTTCACTAGCTCTATTCCATTGCTTATATAATGTAAACAATAAGGACAATCTTTTGATGTTAATAGATATATACCATCTTTTTTACCTATATCTTCCCATTCTATTTGATTCAGCTGCCTTTTCTTTATTTCATAATTAGATAATTGATAAAATTGCTCATAGTTACTAATATTAAATTTGAAAAGTTTAAATATTGCCAAAACAATAACTACTACATATATGCTTTTAATTACTTTTTTGTTCTTCACTTTTTATACCAGCTATTTGAAAAGTAAATTTCCAATGAACATAATAATTGGAAAAGATAATACCAATAACAAGTTCAAAAAAACAAATAGTATAGATTTTCTTTTTATGGATGATATCAAACCAATTATTCCAAGTATAGGACATATAAAAATCGTACTTATACCTAAAGGTTTCAATTCTGTAAATTTATTTAATAAATCTACAGGAAGAATATATGAAATAACAAACACTATTATACCGAGTACAAATGTGTATTTTCCTATATTAGTTCTTAGCATCCAACTTGCCCCACAGTATTAAAATACGTTCTAATTGCCCATGCTACTTTAGCCATTGTTCCTGACATTTCACTTTTATGTTCATCGATATAATCTACCAAGTCTTTATTACACTTACAATTTTTTCTTAATGTTAATGACCATTTGTAGCATTGATCATGTCTCTTGCATCCTTCATCTAGTACATCAGTAGCAGGCTTATTTGAATCTTTTCCACCATATCCTGGTCCACAATAGTTCCCCCATATTGGTAACTCTATTGAACGTGTACTGTAACCTCTAGCATTGGATCCTGAATAATTAGAACTAACTGATTCTAACAATAATCCCTGCTCAATGACTTCTGAACTTTCATCATTATCTTGAGCTTTTTGATAATTAAAATATAATCTGTCATTATCTACAATAATATACTTTTCTACCTTTTCTCCTACTTTTTCAACTTCATTGTAGCTAAAATTTTCTCCATCGGATGCAGCTACATTATTATTAGGAAAAATAAGTACACAAATAGCCAGTACAAAAATTAACCCTAAAAATATTTTTTTAAATTTTTCTTTCATTACATATCTCCTTTAGCCCTTACACTTTACTATCTTGTTTCTAATTTAACTTTATAGTATTTAGAAATTTATTTCAGCTAACTTTTGTGAATACTTTTATATTGACGTATTTTTATCAAACATTAAAAATATAACGTCACATATTCCTTGTATTTCATGGTCATAAAAAATTATTACTATAATACTATTTTAAATTTTCCTTTTTATTTTAGAAATTGCTCTCTACTTCACTCTCATGTCAAGCATATCTTTATCTTAGTTATCCTGATACTTTTGTTCTTATTATGATGTATAAACCGAAATGAAAAAATGTAAATATTATAAATAAATATCATGAGATTTATAAATACAACAAGAAAAATCCTGAAGATAAACAATTTGCAGATGAGTATTATAGTGAACTTTCTGTCTATAAAATAGCCGCTAAAGAAATTTTATAAAACTATAAAAAATTACCAAATACAAAAGAAATATTATCCAATCTCGATAAACTGCAAGAAAAAAAGAACACCCTTATGCAAGAGTATTCTTTGAATAAAGAACAATTTTCTGACCTTGTTAAGTATAGGAAAAACTATGAAAATTATTATGGGAAGGAAGTGGAGAGATAAAATGCTATAAGCAGATAAACTTATATCTTTTTAAGATTATTTACAAAATTTTACTCTAAGCTTATTATATTACTTAAAGAGATCCTACTAGATGACCTGCGAACATTGATATAGGAAGTAATAAGATCAAAAGGATATTTAATAACATAAACAACTTATCCTTTTCCTTTACTCCAAATATTAAACCTATTAGTCCAATAATTGGGCAAACAAACATTGATGTGATTCCGGTTGGCCTTAAACTTGTATAGCTTTCAAATATACCTACTGGAAGTAGATAAGAGATCACAAATATCACAAGTCCGAGTAGAAATATCTTCTTGCTTATTTTTCCTTTCATAAACACTCCTAATAAATTTTTAATTAATTTAATTATATACAATTAATATTTTTTAATTTCTTCAAATTCAATAAGTTTTACTTCATTATTTTTAATCTCCAATATACATGGTATAGTATTAATAGAATAATACTCTAAAATTTTATTAAGATCAGCATTGTTAAAATATTCATCTATATCTAAATCTACGATATTTTTAGATAAATCATGTTCTTCGCTTTCTTTTTTTACAATATCTATTCCTCTACTTATATAACGTAAACAGTAAGGACAACCTTTTGATGTCAATAGATATACCCCATCTTTTTTGCCGATATCTTTCCATTCTATTTTATTTAGCTGCCTCTTCTTTATATCATAATTAGATATTTGATAAAATTGCTCATAGTTGCTAATATTTAATTTAAATAGTTTAAATATTGCTAAAACAATTACCACTAGATATACAGCTTTGAGTATTTTTTTATTTTTCATTTTAATACCTGCTATTTAAAAAGTACATTTCCAATACACATAGCTATTGAAAAATACAATATCAATAAAAGTTTAAAAGTGTGAATTGTATAGATTTTCTTTTTAAGGAAAATATCAATCCTATTATTCCAAGAACCGGACATATAAATATTGTACTTATGTCCAAAGGTTTTAATTCTGTAAATTTATTTAATAAATTCATAGGAAAAATATATGATATAACAAAAACTACTATACAGAGTGGAATTGTGTGTTTCTCTAAATTAATTCTTAGCATCCAACTTGCCCAACAGTATTAAAATATGTCCTAATTGCCCATGCTACTTTAGCCATTGTTCCTGACATTTGACTTTTATGTGCATCAATATAATCCACTAAGTCTTTATTACATTTACAATTTTTTCTAAGTGTTAAAGACCATTTATAACATTGATCATGCCTTTTACACCCTTCATCTAGTACATCAGTAGCCGGCTTATTTGAATCTTTTCCACCATATCCTGGTCCACAATAATTACCCCATATTGGTAACCCTATTGAACGTGTACTATAACCTTTTACATTAGATTTTGAATAATTGGAACTAACTGATTCTAACAATAATCCTTGCTCAATGACTTCTGCACTTTCATTATTATCTTGAGCTTTTTGATAATTAAAATATAATCTGTCATTATCTACAATTATATACTTTTCTACCTTTTCACCTATTTTTTCAACTTCACTATAACTAAGCTCCTCTCCATCAGCGGCAGCTACATCATTATTTGGTAAAATAAGTACACAAATGGCTAATAAAAAAGTTATTCCTAATAATATTTTTTTTAATTTTTCTTTCATGATATATCTCCTTTACAATTCTTGTTAAATTCTTAATATCCTTCAACTAAATTTTCTTAATAATATATACTTAGATGCATTATATCCTCCTCCCTATAATTCAAATTTATATGCCATCTTATATATTTAACTTTAGAATATTTTAAATTTAATTTCAGCTAACTTTTGTGAATATTTTATTACAATAGATTAGTTCAATTTTCATAGTACAATTTACATACTTATATTTTTATCATATAGTCTGCAATACTTTTTTCACTATCATCATGTGTAATTATGATAATTATTTTATCTTTCGATATATTATATATATATCTAAGAACTTTTTCCTTATTTATTTCATCCAACCCCGCAGTTGGTTCATCTAATATTAATAAATCAAATTTTTTTATAGTATTCCTTAATATATCTAGTCTTTTTATTTGACCCCCAGAAAAATTACTATTATCTTTTTTTATTATTGTATTCCACTCTTTATCTTTTTTTATTATTTCCTGGTAAATATTAAGTTTTTTGGCAGTTGTTAATATTTTATTCTTATCTTCATTCACTAATAATAGATTATTCATTATACTATCATTATAAAATATCGGAAATTGCATAACATAGGATATTTTTTCTCTATATTTATTTTTATTTATATTATTAAGATTAATATTATTTACTAATATTTTTCCATCGTATTTATCAAGAAATCCACAAATCAAATTAGCAATTGTTGTCTTTCCTTGACCACTTTTACCTTCTAATGCATATATGAATCCCTTATTTAAATTAAAATTTAAATTCTCAAATATTTTTATGTTTTTTTTATATTCAAAAGTAACATTTTTAAACTCTATATTTTCTATATTTTCAATCCTATAATTTAGGTTTTTTTCATTTTGATATTCCATGAATTGATTTAAATTTTTTAATGATTCTTTCGCTATATAATAATCATTAAAAAAATCAGATATGTGCAAAATAGGGGAAGTTAACATTGCTTGATAGTTCATTAAAGCTAACATTGTGCCTACAGACATTAATCCATTTGTAATTTTACTAGCTCCCATAATCCAGATAAAAATAATTCCTATAAATTGACAGCAAAATGTCAATGCCCCATCAAATAAGATTAATTTGTTCCTGTTTAAAATTTCTTTTTGATATTTTGATGTAGATGAAATAGCTTTATTAATAGTATAATTAACACAATTATTTAACCTTGAATTCTTCCAATTACAAAATATATCTTCAAAAATAGATATTAAGTCCGAATAACATTTTAAAACTAGCGAGCTCGATTCTTCAATTAATTTTCCGTAATAATTAATAATTACTGGAATTAATACTAAAAAGGAAATATTTATCAAAGTTACTTTTACATCAATTTTAATCATAAATGGAATTACAAATATTAACAAAATTGTGTCTGAAAATATCATTATTAAATTTGAAACTCCAAATTTTTTTATTGTTTCTATATCTTTATCTATTTTTACTTGTATATCACTATAATTATTTTCTAAATAATATTCATTATCTATTCTATATAATTTTTCCACAATACTACACTTCAAATTTGATGCTATAAGCTCTGATATACATTGAGTAAAGTATTCTATTAAATTTTTGCCAATATAACTAACAAAAACTAAAAATAAGAATATTATTAATATTTTTCTATTAATCGAAATATTATTAGCTTTTGATAAAGAGTCAATTAAAATCGCTTGACATTTAGGTCTAAACAGAGAAGATATAGCAGAAATAATAATAACGCCAAGCAAAAGTATATACAATATTATCATTTTCTTTTCAATGCAATATTTTTTTATAAATTTAAAATATAAATTTTTTTCTCTCATATAACCCTCTTAGAATATTTTTATAAAATCTAACCCTTTATTCTCAAATTCTCTTAAATAAATTTCAAAATCTCTAACGTTATCTATTTCTACTTCACTAACTACATTTAGATCATATTGTAACGCATTTTTAAATAAAAAATCTAAAAATTTTAGTCTTTCATTAAAACTCATCTTAACATAGTTTTTATTAATAAATAATGTATTGCTCTGATCAATACGCTCCTTAAATTTATAATTTTCATAGTCATTAAACACTTTATTATTTTTTATATCTAAAAGATTTATTAATTCTCCTCTTGGTTTAAATGAAATTAATAAATCTTTATTTTTTAAAGTTAGTTTTTTCCCAGTTAACATTTTTTTAGAAAGGACACCAACAATTTTTGCACATAAATAACTATTCCCCGTAAATCTCTTACCTTTTAATAAAACATCGTTATATTTGAAACATATATTCTTCCCAATTTTATAAAAATTATCATTTTTATAAATATAACTATATCCACAAATACTAGATTCTACACCCATGACTAAAGGGCTACTTGCAATATAAGTTTCTGGATTATTTGAGTTATCAAATGAAGACACAATTAATATTCCTTTCTTTTTTAATTCTCCTATTAATTTATCTATTATTTTATTCTTTATAACTCGATTTGTTCCTAGACTAACATTAATTATATCTACATCCATTAATAAACACTTTTCCAAAGCCCAATATAAATCCCTTAATTCTCCAAAATTATTTAAATTGAGAATCGGTAAAATGACAAATTCTATATTTCTTTCACAAGAATCGCCTAATTTGTTTTTTATTAAATCAAGTATTATTTTTGTGTGAAAATTATTAATATTTTGAATTTTACTATTATTAACTGTTATTATATTTTTTTCTTCGTCGTTTCTGTAATAACCATCTATTATCCCTATTTTTATTTTTTTCATACTAAATATACCGTATTTATAAATTTAAAATTCCTGTTTTTTTAATATATGAATAGCCAGGAATAAAGATATGAAAACAATTATTATAATAGAAGCCATCTCCCATATTTTATACGGATTATTAGCATTGAATATTAAAATATATGCTGAACTCCAAGGCAATATATATGGTATAATATTATTAGCTTGTAAGAATCCAACAGACAATAGAATAGTAATCGCTCCTGAAATAAAGGACACTATATAATTCTTCTTTTGAGCTATACATACTACTATATTAGGAATTAAGATAAGAAATCCTAATATCAATGTTTTTAAATATATAATAGATAAATATTCAATATAACTAGAATATTCAAGATTTTTAAAAATAACTAACCCACCAATTAATGCCATTAAATAACTACATATTGTTATTATTAAATGTAAACTAAACCAAATAGCAATTTTACCTATAATAAAGTCAAATCTATTTTTTAAATATGCAAGTAAGTTTTGTGTAATATTATTTGAATACTCTCTTTGAATTATTAAAGTTATAAAAATTATGCTTATCATATGTAATAGTATAAAATTACCAATCAATATATTTGACCATACCCATTTTTCAACTCCTATTCTTCTAACTGACTCAGCCATAAAAACATCTTTAAAAACTATAAAACCTGTCAATATAATTGACGCATATATAGAACCCAAATAAATCTTTGTCCCTTTAATTTTTAAAAATTCTCTATTTAATCTTTCCAATTTTGGCACCTACCATTTCTTCAAAATGCTCTTCTAGAGAAGTTCGTTGAAAATATATCTCTGAAATTCTGAATTTATTCTTATATATTAAATCTAAGATTCTTTCGGAATTTATAACTTCACCTTGAATGACTAACGTTTGTTCATAAATTTTATAAAAATAATTTAATTTATATTTTTCGAGCATTTGTTTTATTTCTTTTGGATTATTAGATTTTACTATAAGTTTATTCATCTGTTGTATATCAGACATATTAAAACTTTCTACAATTCTCTTGTCGTATAGTAAATCAATTTCATCTGCTATCTTCTCGATTTCTGGCAAATTATGACTTGATACTAAAATTGATTTTCCAGAATAAGTCAATTTTTTCAATAAATTTCTAATTTCTATTATTCCAGAAGGATCTAGCCCATTAAATGGTTCATCTAATATTAATAAATCTGGATTAGCTAATATAGCTCTGGCTAAACCTAATCTTTGTTTCATTCCTAAAGAATAATTATCAAAAATCACATCAGTATACTTATAAAGCCCAACTTCTTTTATCACTTCACTTATTCTTTCGTTTTTAATATCTAATAACGATGCAAAAATTTTAAGATTATCAAAAGCAGATAAATTTGGATAAAATGCAGGATATTCTATTAAAAATCCTAACTTGTTTTTCCCTTTAAATTTAAAATTAATTTCTCCTGAATCTATTTTTACCAAACCAACTATACATTTCATTAAAGTTGACTTTCCTGCACCATTTTCACCTAATAATCCTACAATTTTCCCCGAATCAATTGTTAAATTAATATTATTTAAAATTGTTTTTTTGTCATATGATTTTGTTAAATCACTTATTTCTAAACAACTCATTCCAAGATCTCCTTTCTTTCAAATCAAGTATGTAATTCTTAGACTTCCCAGATATAAATTCTTTTAAATTTTCCTTACAACTTTGTTGTTTATCATAATTAAACAATGAAAAAATAATTAATTCTTTAAAAAATTCACAATTACAACGTTTATTTTCACCATAACTAACTCTTTCAGCATAACAATTACCTCCACAAAAATATTTTATTTCACAATTATTGCAGAATAAATTATTACATAAATTTAAAGGGCTTAAATCAACACCACTCAATAATTTTTTCTCATTAATTTCACCATCAATTATATTTCCATATTTAAAAAAATCTTTTTCTAAACTATGGCACGCATAAACTTCTCCTTCTGCATTTATTGATATAGTCTTATTCCCTGCAGAACAATTTAATTTAGGCCTAATTATCGGAAATAAAAAATTATGTATTTTATGCGATATATTTTTAACTGTAGCGAAATGACAATATATTTTATAATACAGATTATTCACTTCTTCTTCCTCTAGTAAAATGCCTTTATTTATCATCGCTTTTCCAATTGGTGCCACTATCTTCAAAGATATATCTACATCTTTATTATTGCAATAATCTAAAAAATTTATCACTCTTAATATATTTTTCTTAGTAACAACATAAGAAAGAGCTACCTTAACATTTCTCTTACGAAATTCATTTATACAATTATCTAACCATTTAATCATCGAAATATCTTCGAATAAATTTTCTACGCTTATAATGATGTAATCGATATTTTTTGCAATATCATTTATATTATTTTTATTAATAAGCAAACCATTAGTTGATAATATCATTTTATACCTGGCATCCTTCAATTTTAATATGCTTAATATTTCAGGATGCTTTAATGGTTCACCTCCTGTCAAAACAAGCCTTTTAAAATTTATGCCCTTTAACCAACTAAAAATTATATTAAAATTTTTTAAATCTACATATGGTTCAACTATATTATTAGACGAAGCAGAACAACAAAATTCACACGATAAATTACAATTGTTCGTTATTTTAAGATAAATTGTGTTTTTATTATTATAGTTAGTATCAGTTAAAAATAACTCTTCATTTTTTTTAGTTAAGAATCCATCTTCTATAAGTAACTTTTCTATTTTATGTTTATGAGATTCTATTTCTTTTATTTTTATCTTTACATAAGACGAATTATATATATTATATATAATAATATATCCTTGGCTTTCCAAAATGTATGTTCCTTCAGTTAACTTCATTAAGTTTTCTCCATTTATCAATTATTTTATTGCTTATTCTATTATTTATTTTATACATTTCACAAAAAAAATTCGGTACGCCACATTCTTCTCCTGTTATTTCTTCATTTAAAAAAACACAATCAGGAACGTGGCAATATTCTTTTAAATCGCACTTCACACACGTACTATTAAATTTACGTTTATAATTACCATAAGGTTTGACTTTGTACTCTATAATTCCTGCATCTACATCTCCTATAACTGCTTTTTCTAATGATTGACACATTCCACAACTTAAAATTCTACCATCAGCTTTTATAGTAAATTGTATAATCCCCCCTCCACAAAAATAATGTTGTTTCGGATTAATTATAGCTTGGATACCTTTTTCTAAAAAATCCCAATAGTAAGACTTATCTTTATTACATAAATTAAAATAATATTGAGCACATTTTCTCAATTCTACCTCTAAAATATCTAGTTGTTTATCATCCCAATTATAAGTAACATCCAAAGAGGAAGATATTTTTTTAAATCCAATATTAATAATTTGTACAAACGATTTGAAAAATTCTTTATAATTGTTTTTTGAAATTACCATATGAGCAATGCATTGATTTTGAAAATCCTCAGGATAACTATCTATTATGTTGTCTATGTTATGCTTTATTAACTGAAAAGAACCTTCACTAGTATTTCTAAATGTCCTATTTTTATTCTGTGTTTCTTCACCACCATCAATACTAATCCCTAGCAAAAATTTCTTTTCCATTAAATATCGAAAAACTTCTTTGCTCAATAAAGTTCCATTAGTAACCATTGAATATTTAACATTTATATTGCTTTTATCAAATTTTTCAACTATGTATTTAATACTTTCAATTTCTAATAGGGGTTCTCCACCTGAAAATTCAATGGTCGCTTCATTCTGTTTTAAATATCTAAGTCTATTTCTAATTAATGCTATTCTCTTATTTAAATCTTGAATATTCAAAGATTTTTGATTTGCTTTTTCTAAAAAGCAATAAGAACATTCTAAATTACAACTATTCGAAACTTCAATATCACAATAAATCATATACCCTCCTCTATTTCAAAGTGTAAAACATTGTGAAAATCGCAAAAAATATATAATAATAATATAGTAAAAAATGTTTTTTTATATATCATTTAATACTCAAAGATTATAATAATATACAAAAAGCTAACTATTCCAATAAAGTACAATTCCCTTAACTTAAGCTTTTAACTAAGTTTTAAGTTAAGGGAATTTAAGTACAGGTTCTTGAATTTAATTATCACATGTCATAAAACAACTACCCAAACAATCTTGTTCACATCTTCTAGAAGCTGTTTGACAAGTGGCATATCCTTCGAGTTCATAATCAAATTCTTTTTCAACGTTAGCATCAGAGTCACAAGAAGTTAAAACTTCTTTATTTTTTAGATCTTCACTATTTTTCATATTTTCACCTCCTTTATATCAATATTTATCTTAATAAGTAAAACTTATTTAGATACCAATTTACAAACCTTCTATTATAGATAATTCTTTTTTACTCTTTATTATGTCAACTAATTTTTTAAATTCATAATCATTATTTAAAATTAACGTTGAAATTATATCTTTCATCAAATAATATAAAATTTTTTCTTGTACACACATTCCATACGGCGGAACATTTAATTTTCCATTAATGCTTAAATTAACAAATGAACATTTCAAACCCATACAAAAACGTTTAACCTCACACTCTTTGCACTTTTTGTAAATTTGATTATTTTTATTAAAATATTTTTTAATTATCTCACTAAATTTTTCAAATTTTACACCAGTCCAAATATTTCCTATCTGAAACTCTTCATCCATAGAATATGCACAAGGATATAATATACCATCAGTATCTACTATTACACTTCCTAAACCAGCATTACAATACACGATATTTTGATTTTCAAGAATATAATTTGTATAATTACCATCAAATATATCTAAATATATGCTTCCTCTGTTTTCAATGTAAAGATTTTTGAGTTTAGTAAACTGTTTTTCAATTTTGAATTCTTCTCCTATCCAATTACTATAAAAATCTAATGATAACCTAAACTTTTTATATCCTAAATTCATTAGAAATCTTATATTTTCATATAAAGAATCTACAGTGTCTGGTGTAATAGTTAATCTCAAGAAAATCTTATTGGGGCCTACAATATTTCTTAATGTTTTTAACCCTATTATTGTTTCATCATAACTACCTTCTCCATTCAAGAAAACTCTATTTTTATCATGTTCACTCTTATTCCCGTCTAAACTAACTGTTACTTTAAAGTCGTGTTCATTTATAAAATTAGCAATTTCTTCATTAATGAGAGTGCCATTTGTTGTTAATTCGAATTTTGAATCTTTATTTAATGCATTTGACTTTTTTTCAAAATAATAAACCATTTCTTTCAAAATATCAAATTGTAATAATGGTTCACCTCCATGAAATCTTAAGGATGAAATACTATCAAATTTATTATATTTATCGAAATAAAAATCAATAGTTTCAATAGCAGTTTTTAATTTCATGGATTTATTGGCTTTATTTTTTTCATAACAATATTTACAATTCAAATTACAAGCATTTGTTAGCATAACTTTAATCAAATAATCACCAACCTTATTCATTTAACTGAACATCTAGATATTCAATTAAATTATCTTTTGATTTCTTTTTATCACTTAAAGAAATTTCCTTTCTTATATTTCCATTATCTATAACTATCAAATATGGAACTTTATTTTTATCAATTTTTACATCAACATTTTTAGGATTAACTTTATCAATATTCAGTTCTCTTATATAAATTTTTTCATCATTAGCTATTGTTTCAATGTACTTATTAAAGTCTTTGTTTTCATCGTTTGTTATATACATACAATATTTTTTTATATCTTCTCCTCGGTAAAAATCTCTATACCAGTCTTTATCTTTCCTAAGATTACTAAATATTAATATTACAAAAACAATTACGCACGTAATTAATAAAATATTAATTCCTTTTTTGTTTTTTTTCATTCTATCTCCTTATAAATATAAATTATAAATCCAATTTCTTATATGTTAAGTTTATACTATCTTAATTTTAATTTCAGCTAACTTTTGTGCATATTTTTTATTTTTTCTATTTTTACACTTTCTAAAAATATAATTTTTTATTATATGCTATTTTTATATACCATTAAAAATATATCATCACATATTTTTTGTATTTCATGATCGTGAGAGATCATCACTACAATATTATTCTTGCTTTTTTCTTTTATTTTAGAAATTACTTTTTTCTTCATTTCATTATCTATACCAGATAAAACTTCATCTAATAAAATCAAAGAATGCTTGCTAAACAACATCCTCGCTAACTGGACTTTTTCTTGTTCGCCTTTTGATAAGGAATCTTTTATGCTTGCTGTATTAGATTTATCTATTATTTCTAATCCTAAGAATTTAATTGTTTTTTCTAAATTCAATTCACACATTTCATTTTGCTCTAATAATGTGATATTAGATTCTAGGTTATCACGCAATATAAATGGTTTGCTTTCTATAAATAAGACTTCATCTCTTAAATCTTCATCTTTAATATCACTTATTTCGATCTCATTTATTAAGATTTCACCTTCATAATCGGTATAAAGTTTACTAATTAGGTTAAAAATTGTTGTTTTACCAGATCCATTTTCTCCAACTATTCCATATAAACCAGGTTTCGATATTTCGAATGAAAAATCTTTCAATACGTATTTATCATCATATTTGAACGAAACATTTTTAAATTTAAGACTAGTTACTTTTGATAATTTCTTTCCATCAATTTTCTTTTCATTGTCATGATCCATAATTTTCCTATATCGTTCTAAATCTACGATAACTTCATTAAAAGATAAGTTTAAATCACCAATTTTTTTAATTGACGAATGTAACTTTTCCATATAACTACTAAAGGCAACAATATTTCCCAATGTCAAACTTCCTAATATTATTAATTTTGCTGATATAAATAATATTAGAGAACTTAAAATAATAGTTATTAAATCTTGTAAACTTGTTACAGTCATATTTATCTTCAAATTCGACATAGATACATTTTTTAAATTCTGAAGCCTATTTTTATAGTTTCCTTTAAATATTTTTTCTAAATTATTTAGTTTTATTCCAGTTAAATTTGAAATCGTATCTATTAGATAATCTGAATATGCATCTAATTTAGTAATATAGTCTCTTTGTTTACTAATAATAGTATTTTTGAATATATAGTTAATTCCGTAGGTCAATGGAAGTAATATAATCGCAATTATAAATAACTTTAATGATATCCTAATCATAATATAAGCAGATATAAATATGCTAAACATAATCATAACTATGCTTGAAAAAAAGTCTATATAGAAACTAACTATTTTATCACCTGTATTTTCTATTCTGCTTACAAGTTCCCCTTCACCATACGAATTTAAAAATTCATATCTCGTATCTAATATTTTAGCGAACATCGCTTCTTTTATACTATTTGAACAATCTATAGATAATATATTGCCTATCCATTCCTCCAAAATACTGCTTAAACTTTGAAATATATTTAAAAATAGACTTATGAGAATAAACTTTAATACTAATTGCAATTCTTTTATTACTATCAAATCAATAATTTTCCCAAATACATAAGGAATCGCCATACTCGCTATTATTCCTAATAGTATGACTACTATTAAATATATAATTTTCTTTTTCTGTGGTAATATAAATTTATCAATTATTTTTTTGTGTTCACTCCAATCAAACATATTATTCATCTACTAAATATACTTTCCTAGATTTAAAATCAATTGACCAAAAAGAATTTTCAGTACTTTCCCAAATATATTTATCGGATGTATCTCTCCACCATTTTTCATATTCTTCTACTATGTTTTTATAATCTCTATCGACTTTTTTATAAATTTCTTGACTTTCAGATAAAATTTTCAACAAGTTTTCTAATGCTATTTTCTTTTCAAGAAGCTCTTCTATATTACTACATTCTTCCTGTGTTAATGTTCCAACTTCTTTCAACTTAGCTATCCTCCAAGTATTTTTTGTTTAAAATTCCATTTACAGGATTTTTTTCTAAAACATCAATAAATGGATCTAAATAATTTAATGGTTTTATATGTCTATCAAACTCCATTAATTTCGCCAGTTTTTTCTGTAATTCATAAGATACTCTATATTCAATACTAGATTTTACACATGAGTTTTTAGACGGTATATTAACTTCATTTGTATTTATATAATTTTCAAAACTACAAGAATTACAATGACAAACACTGCATTTATCGCAAAGTGGTGAATATTCTTCAGAGTATAAATGCCTATTATATTTCTCTTTTATTCCGTCTTCTAAGCTTCCGATATAATCTAAAGGATACTTATAATAAAATTCCGGACAAACATAAAACTTTTCGTTGCTTGCAAGGGTATAAGAATTTAATCCACTATCACATAATTCTTTTTCTTCCATAAACAATTCATCAGTAATTACATTTAGTTCTTTAATTATTCCTTTATTCACATACTCATAATAAATATAATCAGAAATACTCTTTAGTTGTTTTTCATATAGGATAAAATCAAATTGTTTATCGAAATCTAATATATTTAGATTAATCCTGTTAGTCTTATTGAATAATTTTGTTATAAAAGTCTCCATATCACTTAAACATTTAGACGATATATTTAGTATTATATTTTCTTCTAATTTCATATTTCTTATAAACTCTTCGTCATTAGGATATTCAATTGTAAGGATATAGTTATTAGTTATTTTTCTTATACTATCTTGATTTCTTATTGAGCAATAGTGAAAAATATTATATCCTTTTAAGTCTATCTCTTTGAAATTTAAATTGAGTCCATAATTACTATGCATGAATACTGGTCTTAGAAAATTATTTTTAGCATATTCTAACCCTTGTGTTATAGTTTCATTAGACATAATAGAAGAATCACTTCTATTTTCACTACTAGCACAAGTTTTTACAGTCGAATTAGACAACAAAAAATACAGTTTATCTCTTTCTTCGTTATTAATCTCTCTTTCAATTCCATACCTATTATGTAGTTCTGCAAAGTAGTAGTTATTTGCTCTTACTCTTGCTTTATGCATTTTACAAATATACTTTGCTTTTTGAAAATTTGTGTTACTATATGCAGAATCATAATTATGACCAAAACATGAAGTGCATCCACTTGCAATTCTACAGTTAAGACACTCTTCATCAGATTGAAGTTTTGTATTTAACAGATAATAAGGTCTTATTTTATCAAAATCTATACCATTTACCACATCACCAATTACAACTTCTTTTTTATTGTTAAGCGAATAATCTTTATATCTCATACATGGATACAATAATCCATCAGGACCAACTGCTATCATCTTTCCAGCACCACATGAGCTAGTTTCTAATATTTCTTTACTATTTGGAAAACCTATAGATTCATCAAACAAAGTACAAGAATATTTATCAAATAGCTTATTTTCCAGAATATAGTCTGCCAATTCAATTAACTGGTCTTCAAAAGTTTTTTCATCTCCCTCTTGCCAAACGTCTTCAAATACTACATTTGCTGCTACATCAAATATCCCTAATTCCCATAAATGAATTATGCTATCTTTTAAATATTTTAAATCTTTACTTGAAAAAGTAACTTTGGTGGATGCTTGAAATTGATTTTTATACAATTCTATGTTTTTGATTATTTCATCATAAGAACCCTTTCCATTTGGGAAAACTCTGTGCATATCATGTTTTTCTTTTATCCCATCCAACGTAATTGCAATTTCGAGTTTTCCTTGATTTTTCTTTATAAAATCTTGTACTTCTTTACTAGCATAATTAACCCCATTTGTCGTTATATTAATCCTATAATCCCAATACCATTCATCATTTAGTAAATATGTTTTTAGTTTAAAGTAATCACATATTTGATCTATTAATTTTATTTCAAGTAGTGGCTCTCCACCTATAAAATCTAATATAACTCCTTTGGGTCTTATTATTTCTTCTGATAGTACATAATCAATAAATTTCTTAGCTACATCAAATGACATTTTCTTATTTGAAGATTTATGTTTAATATAACAATAACTACATCTCAGATTACAATCTTCAGTTACAATAAAAGTTAATGTCTGAGCAAGACCATCTTTCCAAATATTAATTTCTTTTCCAAGTTTATAGGTCGTCTTATTTTCTATCATCTTTATTTAAATTATTATCAAATGCACTATGTGAATATTTAGGGTGCTTAGCAGCATTTTTTGCTGTACAACTATACCTACAAGTATTAGTACATGATAATTTACACACATTAAAAGGAGTAATTTCTCTTCCTGCCATATTATTTTTTAGTTTACTTGAATAATTCATTACTTTATCACCTTCAATTATTATTAATCCTTTACTTTTTCTTTAATTTTATATTTTTTTAACTTTCATTTCAGCTAACTTTTGTGAATAAAAAAAAGCACTAGGAATTAAAGTCCTAATGCTTATTATTAAAATGAATCTACATAGCCTAGTTCTCTGACCTTATCTATCATTTCTTGATAATTTCTAACATTTAATTTTTGATATATTCTAGATAAAGATACCGCCAAACTTCTAACATTTGTGTTAAGTTCTTTAGCTAATTCTTTCCTAGACATGCCATTTGAATACAATCTCACTATTTTTAATTCATATTTCGTCAACGATTCTAACATATAATTTTCTTCAGGAAATATTATCTTATCTTTTTCTACAATACTTTTAATATATTGTATTAAATTTTTAGTATCTTCTTCTTTAGAAATAAAACCTCTACATCCTATTTCTTTAGCTCGTTTTATATAAAATTCTAATTTATATGCAGTTAAGATAACAATTTTAATTTCCTTATACTTTTCTATTAATTTTTCAGCTAGATCTAAGCCATTTACTGTTCCTTCAATACCCGTTAAGTTAATATCTATAAGTAATAGATCATAACTAAGAATTGATTTATCTGTATTAAGTTTTTCAATACGGTCTATTATATCTGCAGAAATAGATTCATCTGTTTCTAAGCTCATTTTTAAAGAAGTAGCTACCATTTTATGATCTTCTATTAACAAAATTTTCATTTACAACTCTCCTATCTAATGGAATTTTTATTTTAAATTGCAGGTACGATTCTTCTAATTCTTCATTATTTTTAAATATTTCATATTCAAATACTCCTCTGTATTGTTTTAAATTCAGCCTTAGGATATTTAATCCTATATTGCCTTCTTTAATTTTATCTTTATCTTTTATATAATCTCCAACGTTTGTAACTGTTAAGTAAATTATATTTTTTTCTACTTTCAGATTAATATTAGTGTTGTAACCTTTAGAATGCTTAAACGCATTTATTAATAACTCATTAATACACTTATATACTAGCTCATCATAAGGTGATGAAAGTCCAATATCTTTTTTACATTCAAATTCAATAAGCATCTGTTTACTTAAATACATATCTTCTAGATCTGATATAAGTTTATTATATGCATCGTACAAAGAACTGTACTCTTTAATCTTAGGATTAAATGAATCAATTTCATGTCGAATTAAATCATTCAATTTATCTAAATTCTGTAATATATAATTTTTGTCTGAACCTGACAAATTATCTTCAATCCATCTACGTATAGCTATTATAATTTGAAGTATATCATCATGTAAGAATGTCTGAATTTTTAAAATATTAAGTCTTTCAATTTCTCTGTTTCTATATATTTCAACATAATAACTATCTAATAATTCATCAAAAGTAACACTTTGATGTTTCTTATACTCCTTATAACTTCTAAATTCTGCTAAATATATAAAAAAGTAAAAAGATAATAAAGTAATATCTAATATAGAAATACCAACTAAATATAGCATTACAAATAACACAATATAACCTAAAAATAGGTTCCTCATGGCTTTGATAAATAGTTCTAATCCTTTTCTTACATCCGTAATCATAATTTTATATAGTAATACCGACTCCATTGATAAAATTGATAGTAGTAGGTACTCACTAATTGAAACAATCTCAATACTATTGATTTTTTTGTAAATACAAAAAGAAATAATAAAACATATTTGTAAATATAAAATTACCCTTTTATTATTATGTCTTATTTTTTTATCTAATATATAAGAAATACTAGGACTCATTAATAAAAGAATAACTACATATTTATATATAAAATCGGATAATGAATAATTATAATTCATAGTTAAAGCTGAAATAGAAAGAATAATAGTTATAATTAGTTTTTTAATACTTAACCTATATGTTGAACATGTCAACGCTAAATTTTCTAACAATAATAAGCTATATATGATTAATTCTATGTGTTTTCCTATTTGTAAATTAACTAGTATTGTATCTTCTGCACATATAAATATTATAAATATAATAGTCAGAATACTATGCCTTAAAATGAATTTTTTATCAGAATTTAATATTGTAATAACATACGAAATAAAATTTACAATACTCAGCAAAATTATTATTATAATCCCTATATCTTTTCGTTGGTAATACTTTATAAAAGGAATTATAGGTATAAATAAAACAATTTGTAGTATAATGTGAGCAATCAAAATCAAATCTTTTCTTTTCATAATTTTTCCTTATAAATGTTGATAAACACAAGTAATCGTAACTCTATAATATAGACAATGCGTGATTTTATATCAATATTCTTCTAATATTATTATATACTATATTTCAGTATAAATTAGTTATTTCAGTATCTGTTATTCTACCTACTGCTTTTTAGTTATTTTTAACTCTTTTATTTATTGTAACCATATCAATAATAAATCTCAGCTAACTTTTGTGTATTAATATCTATGATAATGATATAACATCATTATACAGTCTATTAAAATTTAGCAAAAAAATAAAGGCAGTCCAAAGACTGCCGATATTTATCTTTCTGCACCTTTGCTATGGTCTTTCTTAGTTGACTTAGTTTTGTCATCTATCTTAAAGCTTTTTATTTGCCCTAATATGGACTTTTTATCCTTGTCTTGACTCTTTACTTGTTCTTTTGCTTTTAAGAGCTTAGAAGACAAAATACGAACATTTTTATGTTCCTTTCCGTTGTTATCAATGCTTGTTTTTACTTGACCAAATATTTTAACAAAATCTCCTTGTTTTAAGTCCTTTAAATCTTTTGTCTTATCTCCATAGGCTGAACAATTTGTATATACCTTATTTCCATCGTCATCTTTCGAAACAATTGAAAAGTTACTTACTTTAAATTTTTCTCCATTTGCATTTTCTCTTTCAAGATTTTCTACTTGACCTGCTATATTACCCACGAGATTTATGAGGTCGTCTTTTTTTTCAAGTTCATTGGTATTTTCAACAATCTTACCTTGTTCTTTCATATCATCTATCATATAGTCAAAGTCATCACTTAGTAGACCTGTTGTGTCATTGTTCATATATAAAACATAGACTTCTTCAAGTGCCTTTTCATCAGTAACGCCTTTTTCTATGCTCACAAGTGCTTTTATAAAATCCTTGTAATTATCATTCATCATTTCTTCTAAGTTTTCTCTAATATCTTTGTATTCCATAGTTTCCTCCTTGTATTAAATAAGGAGAGCTTTTCGCCCTCCTCTATCTTTCTTGTCCTTTTTCACTTTTTTCTTGATTTTTATCTTTTTCTTCTTCCGATTTGAATTTTGAAATTTGTCCTAATATTGATGGTTTCTCTTCTCTTGGGTGAAGATTATCCTCTACATCATAAGTTGATTCAAAGTAATCACTATCTTTAAAATCATTGTCATACCTATCTGGTATTCCATCATTATCAAGATCTTTTGCTAGTGGATCATAGAAATTTCCATCATCATCTATTTCCAGTCCTAGAGCTTGTTTTAAATCTTCTTCATCTACTGATACCAGATCGTCAAAACTTGACATCTTTATGGCTTCAGTCATATCTTTAAAAGCTTGTGAATTAGATATATCTTCTTCTACAAAAGATTCTGTTCTAATAGTAATATTATCTACATACTGAGTCCATGTTTTTTCTTCCAAATTTACCTCATATTGGATAGAGTGCTTACCATCAGGTGTTTCTGTATAGGCAAGTCCTATATGGCTTAAATCTGGGTATAGTTTGTCAAAATCGTCATAGCTATTAGATTCTGAAAACTCATAGTTAGAATAATCGACTATCGCCCTCTTTAAATCTTCTAATAATGGTGATTGGTTTTCTAATTCTTCTACTTCTCCCATATCTAAAAGTTTATTAATCTCAGCTAGTCTTAGTGTCTTATCCCTTAACTCATCTGCTTTTTCAAATGGTTTTGTCAATTCTACTTTGGCATTTTCTAAAGATTCTTTATAGTTTTCAAGGTTTTGATTTAACCTCTCAAGCCTTGCAGGCATTCTTTCAATGGCATTATCAAGTCTTGTTATATTACCATCAGTAGAGTTTGAAAACTCTCCAAAGTATTCTGCTTTTCCTAGAAGTTTAAATGTATGAGTATTAGTCATAAAGTTATATGAAACTTGTAAGTCTAAATTTCTATATTTACCAATGACTTTGCTATCATTTATCTTTACCTTTTTTATTTCTTCTAATAGCTTCTCTCCAGCTTCTTTCTTATCTAAAATCTTATTTGTACCAAGACTGATTGAAGTAAATTTGTTATCTCCTTCTCCTAATTTCTCAACACTTGCAATATCTTCTTTAACTGCTTGTATTTCCATTTCAGTTTTTAAAATACTTTGAGGATAAATCTTATTTACCTTATCTTCGAGCTTATATTTATTAGACTTATAGTTTGCTTCCAGCATCTTTAGTTTTGTAACTTCGTTATCTAAATCCATTTTTTCTTTAATTAGAGGATTGCCCGTAGCTAAAGCTTTAATTTCTGAATATGATAGACTTGCTTCATCGACATCTTCTGCAACACGCACAGGCGTCTTGCTTGTCATAATTTGGGATATGAATTTCTGCTTATTTTCTATTGTCTGCCATAAATAGGCATCAAAGGTGTTTTCTGTTACATATCTAAAGATATTTACCTTATCATTTTCATTACCTTGACGAACAATTCTACCACTTCTTTGCTCTAAGTCAGATGGTCTCCAAGGGACGTCTAAATCGTGTAAAGCAATTAGTTTATTTTGTACATTTGTACCTGCTCCCATTTTTTGAGTAGAGCCTAATAAGACTCTTACTTCTCCTCTTCTAACCTTAGAGAACAATTCATCTTTTTGTTTGTCTGTATCTGCTTCGTGAATAAAGGCTATTTCTTCTTTAGGTATTCCCATATTCACTAGCTTATTTCTAATATCATCATAGATATTAAATTCTCCATCTCCTTTTGGTGTAGACATATCTGAAAACACTAATTGTGTCGATGAATTTTCTTTTGTCTTATCCCAGATCGAAAATATATTTTTTACACATACATTTACCTTTGAATTAGGATCATCGGGAAGTAGTGGATTTATTAACCTTTGGTCTAGGGCAAGTTTTTTACCATCATTTGTAATCTTTAACATGTTATCTTCTGTTGGCTCGACTTGATTATTTCTAACTGCGTCAGCTCTTTCTGAAATAGCTTCTAATATTTCTTTTTGTTCCTCAGTAGGTTTTGTTTTAATAACTTCAAAATTTGCTTCTGGCACTGGCAAATTTAACATATCTGAAGTTTTTATATCTGCTACTTCTTTAAACATAGACATCAACTCTGGCAAGTTATAAAACTTTGAAAATCTTGTCTTTTGCCTATATCCAGTGCCTTCTGGAGATAATTCAAAGGTGTTTTCTGTTTCTCCAAAAGTAGAAGCCCAAGCGTCAAAATGTTCTAATCCTCTTGCCTTTAAATCGTCATACTGAAGGTATCTTTGCATGGTATAAAGCTCTGTCATTGAATTTGATATTGGTGTACCAGTAGCAAATACAACTCCCTTTCCATCTGTCATTTCATCCATATACCTACATTTCATATACATATCCGAAGACTTAAAGGCTTCACTCTGACCAATACCCGCAACATTTCTCATCTTGGTATGCAAGAATAAATTTTTGTAATTATGAGCTTCGTCTATAAATAACTTATCTACTCCTAGTTCTTCAAAGGTTATTACATCATCTTTTTTAAAGTCATCATTTAGTTTTTCAAGTCTTACCAAGAGTTTCTTCTTTGTCTTTTCCAGTTGTTTTACAGTGAAATTTTCCCCTCTATTTCTTTTATTCTCGTCAATAAAGGAAACTATATCATCTATTTGGTCTTGTATATGCCTTACCTGGTATTCCTTGGACATTGGTATTTTTTCAAATTGAGAGTGTCCTATGATGACTGCGTCATATTCTCCAGTTGCAATCCTACCAATAAATCTTTTTCTATTTTTAGGTTGGAAGTCTTTTTTATCGGCCACCATAATGTTGGCTGACGGATATAATTGCATAAACTCTCTACCAATTTGAGTAGTTAAATGGTTAGGAACTACAAATAATGACTTACTTGCAAGTCCTAACTTTTTAGATTCCATAGCAGAAGCTACCATTTCAAAAGTTTTTCCTGCTCCCACAACATGGGCAAGTAGTGTATTTCCACCATAAAGAGTCCTTGCTATGGCATTTTTTTGATGTTCTCGTAGTCTGATTTCAGTATTCATTCCATCAAAAGTTAAGTTAGAGCCATCAAATTCTCTATTTCTAATTGAATTGAATTTTTCATTATAAATCTTTTCTAGCCTATATCTTCTACCAGGATCTTCAAATATCCAATTCTTAAATTCTTCTTTAATCAGTTCTTGCTTTTGACTTGCAAGCATAGTTTCTTTTTTATTCAATACAGAAGTCTTAGACCCATCATCATTTATTACTTGGTCAAATACCTTTGTATCTTTTAGATTAAGGGCATTTTCAATTAGCTTATAGGCATTCACTCTACTTGTACCATAAGTCATATTAGCAAGGTCATTAGTCGAGTCAACACTTTTACCTTCAATGTTCCATTCACTTGTGTGTGGTGAGAACCTAACATTTATATTCCACCTATCATAACCTGGTGTTTTTAAAAGATTAAAAGTAAAGTCTTCTATATCTTTTTGAGGTATCCATGTTGCTCCTAGCCTTACATTTATATCAGAAGCAGTGAGTTCTTCAGGCATAACTTCTTGTAATTTTTCTCTTTGATATTTAAGTTTGCCTAACTCGTTCAATAATGTGTCTTTCTTTTCAGAAGGTGCTAAATCTATTACATTTTCAATTTCTCCGATATATGAATTGAGGTAGCCAATTTTTTCTCTGATATTACCACTTAAATATTCATCAGCCGATACATATGAAAAATGAAATGGATCGTCATTGTCAAAGTTCTCAAAGGGCATTCTGTTATTTATTAGGTCTGTGTCCTTAATATCTAAAAATATCTCGCCCTCAAGTTCACCAATTAAGGTGTCCCTATCTTTATTAGTGATAGATTCCATATATTCAAAGTCTACATATCCTTTTTGTGAAACTGATAAGACTAAGGCTTCAAGGGAAGTATCTACATGGTCTACTACTTTTGCCTTTGTTATTGTTCTTTTTGAAAATATATCACTCTTAGCTTTGAAATTATCCTCATCATCAAGTATTTCTATTGATGATACTAAAGGAAAGTTTGAGTCTTCCTTTAAGGCTCTGGTGTTTGATAGGGAGTTAATAAAGCCATGTTTCTTTGAAAAGTTATCATAGACTTCATTTAACTTTGCTTGTGATTCTTTTATTTCTTCATCAGAAAAATCGTCCTTTTGTTTTTCTATTACATCTTTTAAAGCATTCATTACATCAAGGTAATCTTTTATCTTTTCTTTATTTTTATCTGATATATTCTGCTTAATTAAGACTGAGTTTTCTCTTAGGTAGACTTCTTCGTCAATAATAGTATAAGAAAAATTTTTAACATCATCTGTTGCTGGAAGACTTAATTCTTCATCTTCCAATAGTTCGACCTCTTCATATTTTGAATTTGAAGATATTTCCTTACTTGCAAGATCCATTAAATCTTTTAGATTTTCGTCTTCTCTTTCATCACAAGTAATTGTATTTCCAAATCTTCCAGATACTTCTTTCATATCCCCTAATACCATTTGAGGATTATCTACAAAATATTTGTTGTAAGTCAAACCCTTTTTATCAGTTGCTAGATGAATCCAATCGTCATCTCTTTCTATAACTGAATCTCTCTTCTTTAAAAAAATAATATCTGAAGTAACTTCTGTACCAGCAAGTCCTTTAAATGTTGTATTAGGTAGCCTCATAGCTCCTAAAAACTCACATCTTGCATTAATATATTTTCTAACAGATTCATCTTTTTTATCCATAGTTCCAGACGAAGTTATGAAGGCAATAATTCCTCCATTCCTAACCTTATCTATTGACTTTGCAAAAAAATAATCGTGAATCAGAAAGTTATTTCTGTTATATTCACGATCGTTAACTTTAAAATCTCCAAAGGGAACATTTCCTATTACCAAGTCAAAGAAATTATTTGAGAAGTTTGTTTCTTCAAAGCCTTTAATTTGTATATTAGCTTCAGGATAAAGTTCTCTTGCTATTCTTCCGCTTAGACTATCTTTTTCTACTCCATAGATTTTAGACGCTTTAATTTCATTTGGAATATTACCAATGAAGTTACCGACTCCTGCCGATGGTTCAAGAATATTCCCTGTCTTAAAACCCATATCTGTTAGAGTCTTATATATTCCATCCATTACCTCTCTAGGTGTATAAAATGACGTTAAAGTAGACTCTTTAGCATTCAAATACTCTTCATTTGTTAGATTTTCCTTTAAAATATTTCTTGCTTCAAGCCATTGTCCTCCCTTTTCTTCATCAAAGACATCGGCAAGACCACCCCAACCTAGATAATCAGCAAGATAGGCTTGCTCATACTCCCTTGGACTCCTATTTTCATTTTCAAGTCTTTTTAGCATTTTAATAGCTTTTATATTTTTATCTAGCCTTTCTGATGGTGTTAGGTATTCTGAGTAGATATGATTTTTTAAGTCATAATTTCTAGCAAAACTTAGTCTTTCCTTATTAGGTTCATAGCCTAGATTTTTTAACTCTTCTTTACCCCTCAATAAGTTTTCGGCTGCTTCTCTTGGAACATTGTATCTATCCATCATTTGGTCAATTTCAAGATTGTGGTTATCTATAAAGCTTTCTTGTTCTACTTGTCTTTCAATTTGTTTTTCATGCTCAGATAATTTGTATATCTCATAATTTCCACTATCTAAAAGGTCATCAATCTTTCTACTTTCTTCAAATGTTTCGCCCTTATATAAAGGAAATTCTTCCCCATTAACTTCTGCTTTTGTTCCAGTTTCAATCAAGTTAATTCCATCAAAGGTATTCTCATCTTCTAAAATAAATTCTTTACCAACTTTTACTGCTAGTTTTTCTGATGTTTGACTTAGATTTTCAAAGATTTCTTCAAGGTACGAATCGTTTCTATATGGAATTACTTCCGAACCCCTAATCATACCTCCCATATACTCCATATTGTCTCTGATAGTGACAGTTTTAAGTCCTCCACTTAGTTCATCAAAATCTGTAATAGTAAAGTCCTTATCTTTATATCTAACCTGATCGCCTATCTTAAATTTAGGCTCTATATTTTCTTTAGCTTCTTCTTGTAAAGATTTCTCCTCACTTAGTGCAACTTGTTCTTCTAAATATGAAAATTCACGCTCATTTACTTCTTCACCATCACCAAGGTCAATCCTATAATGCTCGACAACTTCTCCGTCTACATAGTGGTCAAAATAGAATTTGAAATATCCGATATAATCATCAGTCATTTCTCCAAACTCATTTTCTCCAAGAGTTTGATTATGGTCTTTAACATCTATATCTTTTTGTCTTAGGACATTAATTAAGTCTTTAGTTACTATCTGCCCACTATAATCTGGAATTAATTCGTGGTTTTCATTAAATTCTACAATCCAATAATCTTTTCTATTTTCATTTTTGTCATCAAAAAAAGAAGCTTCATCAGCTTCCTTTTCTTGACTTATTTCATTTTCTAAGCTTCTACGTATTCCTTGATTGCCATTTTCTTCACTGTTGCCATCAAGTTGTTCATCTGTCCTTGGTATTCTTCTGGATTCTCTCTCATCATCTTCTCTGTCAATCCTTGTGCTTTCATCATCTTGACTTTCTCTCTCTTGATAAAGTCCACTGCCTGATTCTGAATTTCCTTCAGATGATTCAAAAGTGTTTTCTCCTCGTACATTTCCTGAAGTTTCTTCCAGTTCTCCATGTCCTCGCTCCCTACTAGGTAAGACAGTCTTTGAACTGCGTAAGTCGGATTCGGAAATCTCTCCATAAATTCCAGATCCTTCTCCATCATATCCAAGGTTTTCTCTTCGATCTTCATTGCTATTTCTTCTGTCGCTTCCATCTGTGAAAACTCGTCCATCTCTACTTCTTGACCTATCATCTCGTCTATATAAATCATCTTGACCTCCTCTATCTTCATTTATATTTTCTATATCTCTATTATAGTCGGCAGCGACCCTTTCTGTCAGCAGCCTAGCACGATCTATTTCCTTAGATTTTTCTATTGTGCTATCTATAATATCTTCACTAACCCTTGATATTACAAGACCTATCTGTTCTAAAGAAATTGTATTAATCCTAGAAAAATTATTTTTTAAATTTTCCATGTCCATAGGATAGATAGTATTAAACCTATTAGCTACTGCATAGGATATTGAGTCTCTCATAAACTTTTCAAAACTCAGTTTATCCTCTATATCTATCCTCAAATCAGCTAGAGCCAAATTAATATATTCATCTCCATAAATTCGACTTAAAGAAAATATATTTTCATTAAGTAAATCACTAGCTTCAAATGAAAAATCTCTTATTATTTCTTTTAAAGCCTCGTTATGGTTTTCGTGGTCAAACTGCCATAAGCTAACCTCATTAATATTCCTATCCATTGATGTGGTTTGACTAATATCAAAAATGTATGAAATTCTTTGATTTACATCACTTCCAACTAAAATTGGAATACCCTTCTCTCCTCTCATAACAACTCTTCCAAAATATTTTTTCCACATGTCAAAAGTCGCACAAGCTCTAGCTTCGGGTTCCTTGTTATATATACTCAATTGACTAGAAAAATCATATTTCTGATTATTACCTATAACCTTTAAGAGTTTTAAATATTCTTTTTCATCTTGTAACACTTCATACTTTATTGCTTCTTGTATATTCTTAAAATCATTTACTTGCATCTTCTACCTCCATTCTATGAATTTCTTTTATAATAACCATTAAAACATCAACCACAATAGAATTGCCGGCCTGCTTATATAGTTTGCTTGAAGTGCAATTTTTTCTTCTTGGATGTGCGTCTTCTAGTTTGTTAATATCACTGTCATCAAAACCCATGAGTCTTAAACATTCTCTTTCTGTTAAATACCTATACTTACCATTTCCAATATCTATTATTCCAGAATTAGGAACTCTCATCTGTTTTGTAGAAATAGTATAAGTAAAATCTTTAATCACTTTTAATCGCCCTCTAAAACTGTTATCTATGCCTTTATTTAAAAATTTGAGCATATAAGGTTGGGTCATTGTATAAAGTTCACTTACATTCTTTTCTAAAAATTCACTTAGTGGTCTTGTTTCTTTCCTCTCCAATTTATTAAAAGAAAAGTTATTTGCTCCAAGACATGAAACAACAAATATCCTTTCTCTTTTCTGAGGAATTCCAAAGTCCATTGCATTTAATATTTCATACTTGCTTTCATATCCAAGGTCTTCTAGCTCCTTTAGATAAATAAAAAAGGAGTCCCTCATATTTCTATCAAGGACTCCCTTTACATTTTCCCAAATTATCCATTTAGGTTTTTCTTTCATTTCTTTAATTATTCTAATTGTTTCAAATAGTAAGCTTGATCTAGTTCCTGAATTCTTTACTCCTCCCTGCTTTTTTCCTATTCTTGAAAAGTCTTGGCAAGGACTTCCATGCATAATTAAGTCTATCTTTTCATTAGGAGCTTTATATCCTACTACTGATTTTGGCTTATAGTCTTCTCCATAAAGTGCGTTGTATGATTTAACACAAGCCTTATCTATTTCTACATAATCAACAACTTCATAAGGTATCTTTAAATTAATAAAAGCCTTTCTAATAGCACCTATGCCGCCGAAAAGCTCTAATATTTTTACCTTATTCATTTAGATTATTCTTGTACCTATCTACAAGCTCCCTTATACTATCTTCAATTTCTCTTAAAAAGTCTTCTTTGTCTACTTCGCCAGAACTAATCTTTGCAAGTTTCATTTCCCATTCAGATGTTGTTTCTGCTGACTTAAACTTATCCTCTACAATCGATACAAGTCTATTGCCTTTTTCTGTTACAAGTAAGTTTTTCTTATCTCTTCTTATGAGATCCTTGTGGATAAGATTTTCAATAATTCCTGCTCTTGTAGCTGGTGTTCCTAAGCCTTTTCTTTCTACTTCTATGTCTTTATCCAGCGATTTAATCCCTGCATTCTCCATAGCCTTTAAAAGTGTATCTTCATTATAATGACTTGGAGCTTTTGTAAATTTTTCCGATATATTTTTAGAAGTTAGCTTAATTTTATCTCCAGTCTTTACATCTGGTAATTCATTTTCTTGTCTTTCCTTTCCATAAGTCTTTAGATATTTTGTATAACCTTCATCTATTACAGTCTTACCACTTGCATTAAAGTTAAACTTGTCATATTCATATCTGATTTTTCTACTAGATTCCTTTGAGTTATCCGAACATGAAGAAAGTAATTTATTCTTAATTAGATTATAGACTTTACTTTCTCTATCAGATAAATCTCTAGCTTTTCCAATACCTGATATAGTAGGAATAATCGCATAGTGGTCTGTAACCTTAGATGAATTAAAAATAGACTTAAAGTTTGATTCGTTGATTTTAAAATCTTCTTCAAGTCCTTCTAACAATTCTCTCATAGTATGAACCATATCATCGGTTAAATACCTGCTATCTGTTCTTGGATATGTGATTAGCTTTTTTTCATACAGACCTTGTGCTAGATTTAAAGTATCATTTGCTGAATACCCAAAATATTTATTTGCTTCTCTTTGTAAGGTTGTGAGATCATAAGGCTTATCTGGTTTTGTGCTTATTTCTTTATCTTCTACCTCTGTAATAACTATTTCATCTTCTAGCAGATTTAATAGTTGTTCTGCAACTTCAATTTTATCAATCCTATCTGATACAAGTTTCAATCCTTTATAAGATAGGTCAACTGTATAATATTTTTGCTTTTTAAATAGGTTTATTTCACTATCCCTTTTAGCTACTAAATATAGGGTTGGTGTTTGTACTCTACCAACAGAATATGTTTCCTTGTAAATGCAAGAATAAAGCCTACTTAAATTCATTCCTACCAGCCAATCCGCAATAGCTCTTGCACTTGCCGATCTATATAAGTCTTCAAAGTTTTCTCCGTTTTTAAGATTCCTAAAACCATCTTCAATAGCCTTGTTTTCCATTGAAGATATCCAAAGTCTTTGAATTTTCTTCTTACATTTAGCTTGATTATATACAAGCCTAAAGATAAGTTCTCCTTCTCTTCCAGCATCACAAACATTTATAACTGTGTCGATTTTCTTATAGTTTAAAAGCTTCTTTAAAACTCCATATTGTTTCTTAGTGCTTTTAGATACTTCATAAATATATTCTTCTGGGATTATAGGAAGAGTGTCTATCGTCCATTTCTTCCATTTTTCATCGTGTCTTTCTGGACTTGCCATTTGAATTAAATGACCTACACACCAAGAAACAATGTATCCATTCCCCTCATAATATCCGTTTTTTCTTGTTCTTGCTCCAATTACTTTTGCAATTGTAACTGCTACGCTTGGCTTTTCTGCTATTACTAACTTCATTAATACCTCCATAAATAAAAAAAGAGCGAAAGATTTCTCTCTCGCTCAAAATATTTCTCCCGAATATTGTCTTATTTTCGGGAGAATTCTATTTTCTTTTTTAACTTTATTTGTTTACTTTCCAATATCCATCTTTAGCACTACCTATATACTCGATTGTTTTTTCATCTGTGAGAATTTTTAAATCTCTTTCTATCGTGCTTACAGACACCAATAATATATGAGATAATTCAATTGTTGTTATATTTGAATTTTCTTTCATAAGTTTCACTATCTTATTTCGTCTATCTTTTGGTTTTAACTTTTTACCGTCATTTTGACCTTCATTTTCACCCTCATTTTGCCCCTCACTTTGACCGTCATTTTGAGTGACATTTTGGGTGTCATAATTTAAATTCTTTAAAATTGTAGTAAATGAAGATTCTGTTGACTTAAACTCTGGTTTTAATTCTTCTTTATAATTTTCTTCTGCTTCATAGGCTTCTATAATTTTTCTAAGTCCTGATCCACGTCTTTCCATTAAATCCATTCTTGCAAATACATCTGCTATGATTGGATTTCTTCTTGTGGAAGATACATTTAATGGATTGAGATCCTGCACGAAAGTTCCGTCATACATACCTCCAGGAGAATATATTTCTAATCTGTCATCATAAATATCTACATGAACTTCACTGCCAATTACTGAATAATCTCTGTGGATTAATGCATTGACTAGAACTTCTTGAACTGCCCTTTCTGGATATTCTGGATATTCTATTCTATAGACTGGACCTTTTTTCCACATCTTTTTTGAATTTCTTTTCACAAAGTCCAAAGATGCTTTTAAAAGATAAATTATATTTCCTTCAAATTCTATATCATCTAAGGCATCCATTCGACCATTGGCTTTAGTAAGCCCATTCCACCTAGTACAAAATACCCTTGACTGATAAACTTGATAGTTATCTGCAAATAAAGCTCCTGCTATGGTTAGATTTCCATCATCATTTATAAGTCCGAAAGATTTCAAATCTTTTTCTTCAAAATTTTTTCCCGTTCTTTCTTTGTACTCGATTTTAAGTTCCTTAAAGCTTACATCTTCTAGTTTTTTCTTTGATTGAAGTGAATCGTAACTTATATGTTCTCCCTTTAGTGATAGATTAAATAGGTCTATTCTATTTGCAGGGACACTTTGATTTCCTACTCTTTTATAAGCAGTTCTGCTTCCACCATCTACTACAAAGTATGGAGTGTTTTTCCCGGCAAATACACTTAAAATCAATATAACTTTTCCATTAAGTTCCTTTATTTCCATATCAAATTCTGGATTCGGATCCATTTTAATTTTTATGATTTCAGAAATATTTTCGGAAACTTCTTGATAGTCACTAAGTCCAAGAATTGTGTTATCTTCTTTTACTCCAAATATTAACTTCCCACCTCTACCATTAGCAAAGGCTGACACAGATTTTAACCAAGACTTTGGCTTATTTATTTCTAATTTTTCTTTTTTATCATATAGATTTGTTTCTCCAAGATAGTCTTTTAAGTTCAAAGTATCCCTCCTCTCTGGCAAATATTATACTTAATTATACCATATTTTTGTATTATTTATTCGATGATAGAAATTGAGATTTATAATAGTTCATCGTCTTCATCTAAAGATTCTTCTTGATTTTCATCATTATCAGATTCATCTTCTGACTCACTAATATAATCCTCATCATCTTCTTCAAAGTCTTCCAACATTTTATCTTCCTTAGCTTTGACTACCTTAAAGTAATATCCTGCTCCTACAACTCCTCCAATTACAAGTGCAATAATTAGAAATGAACCTATCCCACTTTTCTTTTCTTCTTTTACTGGAACAGTCTTAGGTTCTTCTTTTTTTACTTCTTCTTTCTTAGGTTCTTCAACTTTTATAGTATTTTTATCTTCTGATTCAATCATATTAAGTAGGTCTTGCTCTCCTACTTCTGTTAATAACCTTACATTATCTTGATTTGACGAGTGATCCACTATTAGGTGCATAGTTTTTCCACTTTTAGTTTGAAATGTTAAAAATTGTCTTACATCTACTGGATTTTCTTTATCTTTCTCTTTTTCTGTATCTCCACTTGGTGTAATATCTTTTCCATTCCTATCTACATTTTCAATTACTGAACCTCTTGCCTTATTTTCCTGTGTTGCTAGACTATTTACTGCCTTTGTATTACCACCTTTTACAAGTGGTATTTTCTTAGGAGGATTATTTGAAGGATTATTTGAAGGCTTATTTGCTTCACTTGTGTTTCCTGGTATTCTTGGAACATCTTGATAAGGAATCTCTTCTTTTGATGGTGTAAAAACATCATCTTTCAACATTTTTTCAAATTCTTCCTTTTGTGGTTCATAGATTGATTCGTTTTGACTTTCTATCTGTCCTTCATTTGTCATTGCAAATGTATTTGCTGGTACTGTAAATGTAAAAAGGAGTAACGCTATGGCTACTCCTCGTTTAATGCTTTTATTCATTTTTCTATCCTTTCTTATTTGACATTTTTAAATACATAGACTGCTTTTCTAGCATTGTCCCATTCTATTGTTTGGTTTTTACCATCTTTAATATCTCCATGACTTGCTCCAAAGGCTTTAGCAATATTTGAAATTGAAGCATGAATTCTTCCATTTATAATCACTGGCTTAACATCTGAATTGTAGACTTTTCCATCTGAATCTTTCATAACGCCAGTATCAATATTTAGTCTTAATGTCTTTTTAGCCAGGATATTATTCTCTTTATTTGAGAAAATAGCTTCACGAGTAGAGTTATCATACTCAACATTAAAACCTAGAGTATAGGCAATATATCTTACTGGAATCATAGTTCTTCCTTGGTCTACATAAGTTTTTACATCCATATAGACTGTTGTCTTACCATCTTTGTTAATAATGTTATAAAAGTTTTTGTCTACTTGGAAAACTGCAAATTCCTTTTCATCTTTAACTTGTTTTTTACCTTGTTGTTCCTCTTGCTTTTTCATCTTGTTAAGATCAAATTGATTTATAATATTCTTGTCATCAGCTTTTAAAAGTTCGTCCCACTTTTTGTCTTGAGATTTCTCATCTTCTTTCTTCTCTTTGTGTTCTTTTTGGAGTTTTAGAAGTTCATCTAATTTCTTAGAGAAGTCTTGGTTTATATTTTTTTCTTTTTCATCTTTAGCCTGCTTTTCAAGTTCTTCTTTAGCTTTTTTATTTGCTTCCTCGATTAACTTCTTTGCTTCTTCAATTTTCTTATCTAATTCTTCTTTTAGCTTTTTAATTTCTTCTTCAGAAGCTTTTTGTTTTTCTTCTAACCCTTTAATCTTCTCTTCT
>NZ_JBDLBQ010000003.1:0-231746 GCF_046255015.1 Finegoldia dalianensis | reverse complement strand
TCTGTCTACTAAATCCCGTTCGACTTGCATGTGTTAAGCACGCCGCCAGCGTTCGTCCTGAGCCAGGATCAAACTCTCAATTTAATGTTTGTTTGAAGCTAGCTTTTCAGCTGACTTTTGCTTTTTTATTCTCACCGAATTATTGTTTGGTTTGTACTTCTCTCAAAGTATTTACTTTATTTAATTTATTAAGGTTCTATAGTTTGTTGTCTTAATGACAACTTTCTTCGCACTTTCGTAACGACTTTGTTAGTATATCATACTAACTTTTCTTTGTCAACACTTTTTTGAAATATTTTTCTTTCAAAATGTGTTTTCTTGAAATGTTACTTTAGTGAACTATTATAGTTTACTATCATCATTTCATTTTGTCAAGTGTTTTGTAAAACTTTTTTTATTTTCGTTTTACATGCATTACTTTGTTTTAAGTAATTTAAAAAGCACTTAACTCAAAGTGCTTATTTATAATATCAAGGTTTTTATTTTTTGTCAAGTGTTTTTTTGTTTTTTATTTTAAAAATCGAATTTGTTTGTAAATGCTCTATTGTATTATGCTTTATCGACTTAGATGATAAGGATGCTACAAGTATTCCTAGCGCTATGCTGGCGGCAAATAACATTGCATTTCTCGCATGTGAAAAAGCTAGTTTAGAATTTTGCTGAATTGTGTAATACATTGTGTAATACATATCTGCCCCTGGAACCAAAGAAATTATTCCTGGTATTACAAAAACTGTAACTGGCATGTGAACTTTTCTTGAAGCTATCTCTCCTATTATTCCTACGGCAATTGATGCAAACAGAGCTGCGATAAATTTATTGTTTAAAATCATTGTTAAATATTTGTAAACAAACCACGCTACAAATCCAGATACCATAACTATTTTATAAGATCTTTTTGGTGAATCGTAAAATAGCGAAAATCCTAATGTGGCAAATGATGAAATGATTGATTCTATAATTATATATATCATTAAATCGCCTCCATCATAACCGCAAAATACAATATACTACCAACACCTAGAGCTATACTCAACGCTGTAATCACAGCGTTAATCATAGAACTTATCCCAGATAATAAGTCCCCACTAAGTACATCTCTTACAGAGTTTGTAATGGAAACACCAGGAACAAATGGCATGATACAACCAACGATAATACTGTTCATATCCAAAGCCACACTAAACATTCCAAAAATTTTCAATGTAACTAAAGTTAGAAATGTCATAAACGCAACTGTAATATATGTATTAACAAATTGTGGGTTTTCTTTTCGTTGAAAAAATCTAAAAACTAGCATTTCTAATATAGATATAAAGAAAGCTACGACAGGTTCAATAATACCACCTACTAATAAATGTGCAAATAATCCTGAAGCTGCAGATGCCCCTAGGATGTACAATTTTTTATCTACAGCTCTATTATCTATTTTGTTTATTATTTCTATTGATTCATCCAAAGTGTAAACATCTTTTACAAAATTTCTGGAAAAATTATTGATTTGATGAATTTTCCACAAATTTGTAGCCTTTGGAATTGTTCTTCTCATAGTAACAAGATCTCCAAAATCAAAACTCAAACATATAATTATACATGTATAAGATACAAATACATTTATTTTATTAACTTTTTGAATACTTTTACTCATTCTAAAAGCTGTATCTTCTACACGATATGTTTCTGCACCACTCTCGAGCAAAATTCTTGCAGTGTCAGCGACGACATCTATTAGATTTTGGCAATCTTCTTTTGTTTTAACAAATTGCAAAATATCTCCTCCAGTATTAAAATTATAACATATAGGAGGCAATTATGGATATTATCAAAAACAGAAGATCGAGAAGAAAATTTACATCTAAAAAAGTATCAATAGAAGATATGAAAAAAATTGTAGAAGCTGGAACCTATGCTCCAACCGGTATGAATAAACAAGACAACATAATCGTCGCTATTTCTGATGATAATACAATGGAAAATTTATTAAATTCCATCAGAAAGCACTTAAACAATGAAAACTACAACGGATTTTATAATTGCAAAAATATGATTTTGATTTTGAGTCCGCACGATAACAGAAATAGAAAATTCGACTGTGGATGTATAATGCAAAATATGATGTTAAAAGCTTGTGAATTAAATGTAGCAAATGTTTGGATTAATCAATTTTATGATTCTTATGATAGCGAACACATTAAAAAATTCTTACAATCTATAGACATCGATGAAGATTATGAAATAACTTGTGCACTTGCTTTAGGTCACAGCGAAGAAACCCCAAAAATAAAACCAAACAAATTTAGAACTAAATTTATCTAAAAAAAGATCGATTGAATTCTGACTCACAATCAGTTTTCAATCGATCTTTGTATTTTAGAAGTTATCGTAATAAATTCTGTCGTCAGTTACTCCAACTTCGTTCAATGCTTTTGTCAAAGACTCTATCATTCTTGGTGAACCGCATAGGTAAGCTGAGCTGTTCTTACCAGTTTCTTTGCAATATTTCTTGATTGCATCGTCAGCATGTCCAGTTTCTCCTTCCCAATTCATTTCAGGAGTTGTTCTTGACAATACTGGGATAAATTTGAAATCGTACAAATCTTCTTCAAATTCTTTCAATTCATCTAACAAGAATAAATCATCTGGAGTTTTGGCCCCAAAGTAGAATCTTGCTTTTCTCTTAACATCATGATCTCTCATATGGTTAAGGATAGATCTTATTGGTGCAAAGCCAGTTCCAGCTGCTCCCAATATAATTTCAGTATCTTCATCATGATAGTAGAAGTCACCATAAGGACCATTAATAGTAACCTTATCGCCTTCTTTAAGAACTTTGTGGCAATAAGTTGTACAGATACCCTTGGTATAACCAATTAACAATTCTATATGTTTTTCATCTCTAATACTAGATGCAATAGAATATGCTCTGAATACTTCTTCATCCGATCCTTCATATCCATCGCCTTTTGGATATTCTTCTGCTTTTAATTGTACATATTGACCTGGCTTAAATTTGATTGTTTCTCCTTCTGGAAGTTCAAATCTAAACTTAGTTATTCTATCAGTCAAAGGTAACTTTTCAACAAGAGTTGTTTCGTATTCTTTTACATTAAATAATTCTTCTGGAATTTGAATCGAAATATCTTTTTTAACTTTTACTTGACAAGATAATCTAACGCTATCGTTAAGTTCATCTTCTGTTAACATTGGTTTTTCTGTAGCAAGTACAGGACCTGCCCCATCCAAAACTTTTACTTTACAATAACCACATGATCCCTTTCCCCCACAAGCTGAAGGAATGAATACTTTTTGGTTTCTAAGTGTAGACAATAAACTATCTCCACCATCTACCGTAAATTCTTTATCGTTATTAATAGTTAGTTTTACTTCACCATAATCTGCAATGTATTTATCTGCAAATGAAAGCAACAATGCAAATAATGCACACAACACAGACACTACAATTGTTGTAATAATTATTTGTCCCATGATTCCTCCTTATGATATTTGAACTATACCAGAGAATCCGATGAATGCCATCGCCATGATTCCAGTTATAATTAAAGTTAGAGGAGATCCTTGGAGACCTTTTGGCACAGATGAATCTTTGATTTTGGATCTAATTCCTGCCATTGATACAATTGCTAGCATCCAACCAAGTCCACTTCCTATTGCAAATCCAACTGTTTGCAAGAAGTTGTAGTTTCTGATTACCATGAACAAACTTACCCCTAAAATCGCACAGTTTACTGTGATAAGCGGCAAGAATATTCCCAATGCGTAATACAAGTTCGGAATGTATTTTTCCAAAATCATTTCCAATAACTGAACAAATGCTGCTATCGATATAATAAATATTATATATCTCAAATATTCTATATTAAATCTAACAACTAATTTGTATAAGAAAAAGTTGATTATAGTTGTGATTGTCAATACGAATGTTACAGCTATTCCTAATCCTGTTGCAGTTTCAATTTCTTTACTTACTGCTATGAATGAACACATTCCCAAAAAGTTTGAGAAAATCATGTTTGAAGTAAAGATTGATGCAAAAAATATAACTAAAGGACTAATTGTCATTACTTAGCATCTCCTTCCTTTTTAAGATGAGCATTAGCAATCCACATAATAATAGGTAAAATGAAGAATGCTGCTGGTGGCATAACCATCATTGTCCAAGGCACAAAACTTTCAGGCATTATTCTGAATCCAAATACACTACCGAATCCCAATAATTCTCTGATTAAAGCTATAAGCACAAGAACTACAGTATAACCCAAACCTGATGCCACACCATCTACAAAACTACTTACAGGATCGTTACTAATAGCAAATGCTTCTGCACGTCCCATTATTATACAGTTGGTAATAATCAATCCAACATAAGGTCCTAATGTTTTACTCATTTCTGGCATGTAAGCCTTTAAGAAAATATCAACTATTATTACGAAGAACGAAATAATAAATACTTGAACCATCATACGAATGTGTTTTGGAGTTACTTTTCTAAGTAAACTAATCAAAAACGATGAACATCCTGTAACAAACGCTAGGGCGAGTCCCATAACCAAGGAGTTCATACACAAGTTTGTTACTGCTAATGTGGAACAAATTCCAATAACTTGAATAAGAACAGGGTTGTCATCAAGCAATCCATTTTTCAATAATTTGGTATATTTATTTGAATTAGCCATTATTTACCTCCATTCTTAATAAACTCATTCACATCTTCATTAATCATATTAACAACAAATGTAGATGTTTGAGTAGCGCCGCTTATAGCATCAATATTTCCACCGTTTGCTGGTTTATTGATTACAATTTTACCGTCAACTGGCTTTGAAATATCCAAATCTCTATATTGGTTTTTGTATTCATCTTCTGTAATACGTCCACCCAAACCAGGAGTTTCATCTTGTTTAATGAATTCTATTCCAACAAGTTTTTTCATATCTTTACTTATCCCTACATATCCACTGATTGAACCCCAAAGACCAGGTCCGTTGATAGGAACTGCATAAGCTTTTTCTTCGCCATCTTGTTTTAAAATGTAAAGTTTATTACCCTTATAGTCTTCTTCTTTGACATTGTCTTTAAAAGTTTTGTCGATATTTGATGCAGAAGTATCTTCAGGTAAGATATTAAATACATTTAAAATTTTTTGTTTTAATTCGATATCTTGATTGAATTCTATTGTAGGAGTTGTAACATGATTTAACAAAGCCAACGCTAATGTCAAAACTAGTGTCAATCCCAACATAAAAATTACTGGATATACGACTGATTTTTTCTTAGCCATTAACCTTGACCTCCTTATTTGCTTTTGCTTTTTTATTAGCTTTAACTTTATTTACACAATAATCAATTATTGGTGCAAAAGTATTGCCAATAAGAACTGCAAACATAACACCACCTGCAAATAGTGCAAATCCTCTTATAATTACAGTTACAATTCCTATTATGAAACCATAAATCCATTTACCAATTGGAGTCTTAGCTGCAGATACTGGATCTGTTGCCATGAACACTGTACCGAATAAGAATCCTCCCATTAACATTCCGTAAATAGGATTAGGAACAGAGGTTACACCTACTGCGTTAAAAATTAAACTTAATACGCAAAAACCAAGCACACTTCCTGCCATAATTTGCCAACTTGCAACTTTTTTATAAATCAAATAAATTGCTCCAATAATAATCAAAACTTTGCAAGTTTCACCGATAACGCCAGGAATTTGTCCTAAAAGCATAGTTGGAATTGTTTCAAATGCTGAGTTAACCTTAAATGCTGTCATTGGAGTTGGTTGTGTCATAGAATCCAATGATTGAGTTAAGTAAGTTCCAAATCCTCCAGGAAAACCTCCTACAGCTTTGTTCCAATAAATAGTCATTTGTTGAGGAAAATTAACATAAATAAATACACGAGCCACTAAGGCTGGATTGAAAACATTTTTTGCGAATCCTCCAAAAACCATCTTCCCGAAAAATATACCAAACGCTATACCAACCGCTGAAATCCAAAAAGGAATAGATGGTGGTAATGTCATTGTATACAAACAGGATGTGACAATAGCTGCTTCAGATATTTTGTTTCTTTTGAATATCTTCGCGTTAGATAAATATTCAACAAGGCATGCAACAATTATGTTTAGCGAAAACAAAGCTAACACTCTTAGCCCATAAAAATATATCGCCACTAAAGCAATCGGCAAAAGAGCAAACATAACAGGATGCATCATTTTTTGTTTCATAAAATACTTATTATAAAACTCTTTCAAACCTTTCACCCCTTATAAAATTTTTTATATATAAAATCCATAAAATACGGATTTGTTTTCATTAATAAAAGCTTTTCATTATGTACTTAAAAAAATATTTCTTTTATTTATCATATCATAACTCCTCTCAAAATCAATGATAAAATTTGTTATTTTTAATAAGTACAATATCATGCCCCAAATATATTGACTATATATAATATACCCATTTGATTAAAAAAATATTTATCACGTATTATTTTTTAATAAAAAAATCGATCTAAATTAATAGATCGATCTACTGTTCTTGATTCAGTTTTATAAGACTGTTGTTTTTCTGATAATTTTTACGATTAGTCTTCACTAATAAAAAGTATAGCCCTGCAAAAGGAACCGCTAAGTAAAATGTAACAAATCTATTGATTGCCATAATACTAAACGCCAATGATTTTGGCATAAAAGAAGAATACACAAGCATCATGCTACCTTCGATAACTCCTACGCCTCCAGGAATATGAACGCTTTCAAATGAAATTGTAACCACAGCTTGGATTAAAACCAAAGTCATAAAATTAAACGAATTTAGTCCAAATGATTTATATAAGATTGCAGGAATTGCAAATGAAAACAAAAGCATCGGCATCGAAATGCAAAATAATTTCGCAAAAACTTTTTTGTTATTAATCAAAAATTTTCCGAAATTTTTGTGTTCTTCAATTGTTTTTGTAATATCTTCTTCCGATTTACTGAAACGTTTCAAAAGTTTAAATTTAGAAAATACCGTGTTAAAAAATCTAATTACTCTAGCCGCTAATTCACTATCAAACATCAAAAAACCTATTCCAATTACCAAGACCAATTGACACACTATTCCATATATAACCAAATATTTAAATTCAGAAATCGCCGCAATTTTACCTACTAATCCAAAAATCATTGCTACAAAGAAAATAATTACCATAGACAAATGATAAATCCAATTAAAAGAAAGTAATGAATTAATCGTAGTCATTGAATCAATATTATCCGTTCTCATTGTATGATATTGCAACGGTTGTCCAAGGCTACCACCTGGAGATATCATGCTGAAAAAATAATCTGTAAATGTATATCCGAAGCATCTTTTAAACGATACATCATATCCTTGTATACTTAGAAGATATTTGTATGATATAGCTTCCAGTAGAAAAAACATAAACATAGTCAAAACACATGCTGTTATGAAAACTGGTCCTATCTTTTTTATTACATCAAAAGCATCATCTGCTCCAATTTTATTTTTTATGAAAAAAATTGCTCCTAAACTAAATGCAAATACTAAAATCGCTCTTAAAATTGTGTTTTTGTTTTTCATCTTCCACCTCATATGATATAAGTATACCATTAGTGTAGTACAGTTTACAATTAGTTTTTTTAATTGTTGACTTTTTGTATACTTTTGAGTGCAAAAAAGCCTACCGAAATTAATCAGTAGGCTAATTCGTTATTTTCTTATAACTTCAATTCTAACATTTTCTCCATTCAAATCAACATCTTCACCATCTACATTTTCATCAATAATTATATCGACAGTCAATGTTTCATCTTTTATGAAGTCTTCATATTGTTCAATTGCTTTTTTAATATCATCTGTAGGATTAATTTTAATTATTATATTATCCAATACATCAAAGTCGTTTGATTTTCTCATTTGTTGAACTTTACTTACAAGCTCACGAGCATATCCTTCCATTAACAAATCGTCAGTGATTTCTGTGTCCAAGATTACAAAATAATCTCCTTGCATTGTCACATCGAAGCCTTCTTTGGAGTTGATTCTTACATCAACGTAATCTCTCTTGATATCAATGTCTTCATCGTCTAATTTAATATTCAAATCTGATTTATCTAGTTTTGATACGAAATCCTTGGCGTTTATATCTTTCAAATAATTTCCAAAAGATTTGATGTGTTTACCAAGAATACTACCTGCAACTTTGAAGTTAGGTTTTAGTTCGTAATTCATGAATTCTGATAAATCCTTCTTGTATTCGATATCTTTTAAGTTGATTTCTTCTTTGATTAAATCCTTGAACTCTTCAATCTTATCCTTAAATCTTTCATCTAGGACGATTTTCTTCAATGGTTGACGAACTTTAATATTCACTTCTTCACGAGAAGCTCTTGCAAGAGTTACAAAAGTTCTTACCATTTCCATCTTTTCTTCTAATTTATTGTCGATTAAATCTTCATTTACCTTATCAAAATAAGCTAAGTGAACTGATTTTTCGCCTGTTAAATCGTGATACATTTCTTCTGCTATAAATGGAGTAAATGGAGCAATTAATTTTGTAAGTCCAACTAATATTTCGTAAGTTGTGTTGTAAACAGCTTTTTTATCAGTATCCATTTCAGTTTTCCAGAATCTTCTTCTGTTACGTCTGATGTACCAGTTTGATAAATCTTCGATTACAAAGTTAGAAATTTCTCTAGCAACTTTTGTATATTCAAATTGATCCATGTTTTCAAAGTAGAATTTTTGTAGATTTGTAAACTTAGACAAAATCCATTTATCAATCACAGCTCTGTCTTTATATTCTACAAAATATTCTGTAGGGTCTGTTTCATCAGTTGTTGCATACATTTGGAAGAAGTTGTAAGTGTTTCTGAATGATCTGAAGAATTTGCTTTCTACTTCTTGTAATCCACTTACATCAAATTTTGTTGGAATCCATGGTGGAGATACATAAAGTGAGTAGAATCTAACAACGTCTGCTCCGTATTTGTCGAATAATTCAATCGGATCAATTGTGTTTCCTCTGGATTTACTCATCTTCTTTCCATCTTTATCCAAGATTAAATCATTTACCAAAACATTCTTGTATGGTGCTTTTCCTGTAATCATTGTAGAAATAGCTAGCAATGAATAGAACCATCCACGTGTTTGGTCAATTCCTTCGTTGATGAAATCTGCTGGGAATACTTTATCGAAATCATCTGTGTGTTCAAATGGCCAGTGTTGTTGTGCAAATGGCATAGCTCCAGAGTCAAACCAAACGTCAATAACGTCTTTTTCTCTTGTCATTATTTCGCCACATTCTGGACATCTAATATGAACATCGTCAACGTATGGTCTGTGAAGTTCGATATTTTCATCTATATCTTCAATCGCTAACTCTTTTAATTCTTTTCTTGAGCCAACAGAAAGTGTATGATTACATTTATCACATTTCCAAATATTTAATGGAGTTCCCCAGTATCTGTTTCTAGAAATCGCCCAGTCTTTTATATTTTCAAGCCAATTTCCAAATCTTCCTTCTCCAACATGATCTGGATACCAATTTACACCGTTATTGTTTTCAACTAATTTATCTTTTAATTTGCTAACTTCAATGTACCATGATGGTTTTGAATAATAGATAAGTGGTGTGTGGCATCTCCAGCAGTGAGGATAATTGTGTTCAATTTTTTGTTTTCTAAATAATTTGTTTTCTTCTTTTAATCTTTGTAAAACTTCTGGATCTGTATCCATAACATGTTGACCATCCCATGGACCGCCAACGAATTTTCCTTCTTCATCAACAGGATTGATTAATGGCAAATCGTATCTTCTTCCTGTTTGATAGTCGTCTTCCCCAAAAGCTGGCGCTGTGTGAACAATTCCTGTACCATCTTCAACAGTTACATAATCTGCCAAAGTCACATAAAATGCTTTTTTGTTAACATCATAAATAGGTAAAAGTTGTTCGTATTCCATATACTCCATGTCTTTACCTTTTAATTCTTTGATTAAAGTGTAGTCTTCGCCTTCGTGACCCAACAAATCGTGTGCTTTGTTTTTTGCAAGATATATTTTTTCTCCGTCTTTTTCTGCCAAAATATAGTCAATATCTGGATGTACTGTCAAACAAACATTTGATGGCAATGTCCAAGGAGTTGTAGTCCATGCCAAGAAGTATTCATCTGCATCTTTTCTTTTGAATTTAACATATGCAGTTGTAGTTTTGATATTTTCATATCCTTGTGCAACTTCATGTGATGCAAGACCAGTACCACATCTTGGACAATATGGAAGGATTTTCGCTCCTTCATAAATCAATCCGTCCTTGTACATTTTGTCAAGCAATGCCCATACTGATTCAATATAATTATTGTCCAAAGTAATATATGGATCATCCATGTCCACATTGTATGCCATTCTATCTGACATTTCTTGCCATTTTTCTCTGTAAGAAAATACAGATTTCTTACATTCTTCGTTGAACTTTTCTACTCCGTAATTTTCGATTTCTTTTTTATCGTGAAGACCAAGCTTCTTTTCAACTTCGATCTCAACTGGAAGACCATGAGTATCCCAACCAGCTTTTTTATATACTTTGTATCCTTGCATAGTTTTGTATCTGCAAGTCATATCTTTTAAAGTTCTACTTATAACGTGATGAATTCCTGGCTTTCCATTTGCAGTTGGAGGACCATCGTAAAATACATATCTATTTTCTTCATCTCTACTGTTGTAAGTTTCATTCAAAAGATCAATCTCTTTCCAATACTTACTAGTAGCCTGTTCACGTTCTTTAACAGGTTTCTTAGAAAGCTCCTTAAACTTTTTCATAAACAAATCTCCTTATAAAATAATTAAAAAATCCCTTGGAAAATTAATTCCAAGGGACGAATAAACCGCGGTACCACCCTAATTGTGTAAACCTCTCATTTCTTGTAACGTCAAGTAATACGCACAAACCTATTAGATCTGTGAGCTTCTTTCAGATGATTCGAATATTTCTTAATTTATCCCTCTCACCAAACAGGATTCTCTGTAAAATCAATCAAAATATTCCGTTCTGATCACAGCTTTTAATAGAATTATAATATTATATTTTTAATAATTTGTCAAATATTTATGAAAAATATACAAAATTTCTCACGCTAATGCCAATAAATTGTCTTAAAAATGCTATAATAATATAAAGGAGTGATTAAAGTGATTACAACAACAATTGTATTATTTTTATATGTAATAAATGCAATAGGATTGTGGAAAATGTTTGAAAAAGCTGGAATATTTGGATTGTGGAGTTTTGTACCATTATTAAATATCTGGCTATTGTTCAAAATAGTTTATGGAACAGGAATCGCATCCCTGGCACTACTAATTCCAATAATAAATTTCTTTGTAATTTTGCATCTAAACTACTCACAAGTAAGAGTCTACGGACAAGAGGATTTGCTTTTCAAAATAATTTCAGTATTCTTTCCTCATCTTACAAGAGTATATATTGGATGGAGTGAGCTTGAATATATCGGACCCCTTAGATCTTTAGGTTAGGAGTTAAAAATGAAAAACTTTAAAAATTTTAAAATCATTGCATTAGCTTTTGTATTAGCGATTTTCACATCACAACCAACATCAGCTATAAAGCAAATCGAAAAAGCTTCAATCGAAGGAAAAAATAGATACGAAACAGCCATACAAATATCAAAGATTTCGCATCCTAAAACATCCACCACAGCAATAATAGTAAATTCAGAAAGAATAGCAGATTCGTTGTCAGTAGGAGTGTTGGCACATAAAATAAATAGCCCGATACTTTTAACAGATTTTGCTAAAATTAACCAATCTACATTAAAAGAAATTCAAAGACTTAAATCTACAAATATTATACTTGTAGGTGGCACTCAAAGTATTTCCAAATCACAAGAAACAAACCTAATAAAACAAGGTTATAATGTAAGAAGAATATCTGGAAAAGACAGAATTGATACATCATTTGAAATAGCAAAAGAACTTTCTAACCTTAACCAAACAAAAAAGTTCGACAATGCATTTGTCGTTCACTCTACCAAATCAATCGTAGATTCAGCAAGTGTCAGTGCAGCTGCATGTCGTATGAATAGTCCAATTTTATTCGTAGGAAATGACATAAAATCATTTAAAGAAAGATATGCAAACTATACATTCAAGAACACATATTTAATCGGCGGAGCTACAGCAAAATTATCCAAAAATTTCCCAAACCCAATAATTATTTATGGGAAAAACAGAAATGATACAAGTATGAAAATAGCCGACACATTCTTCAAAAATTCAAAATATATTTTCATAGCAAAAAACGGCGATCAAAGATTTTCTGAACTTATAGACTGCGTTACCGTAGCACCATTAGCAGCAAATGAAAAAAGTCCGATAATATTTGCATCAACAAAAAACAATTTAACAAAATCAGAGAAAAATTTCTTCAATAAATTAAATCCAAATAAAATAACATTAATCGGTGGTGGACTTCATCTTAAATATGATGAAATAATCGGAAAAACTCCACCTAAAAAAGACTACGTATTATTAAATGTCCCTCAAATCAACCAAAACAAAGCAGGTTTACCAATGGGATGCGAAGCGGCATCACTACTTCAATGTCTACACTACAAAAACATCAAAACTAACACGAATATTAACCAATTTATAAAAGAAATGCCACTAGCAAAAGACAACAACCCAAACCATGGATTTGCAGGTTCACCTTTTAATATCGATGAAAAAATTTATCAATCAATACTCCCAGAACCTTTAACAAAATGGGCTAACAAATACGCAAACGCAGAAAATATTTCTGGCAAATCCTCAGAATATATAAGAGAAGAAATCTCAAAAGGAAACCCAGTAATATTCTTTGCGACATACAAATTCAGAAATCCAACATTTAAAGATTATTTCTGGGGAAAAAATGCCCTCTACAACGCACACGTAATGGTAGTAGATGGTTACGATAAAAACAGAATGCACATCGTAGATCCAGCAGAAGATAAACCAAATGGATATTGGATATCCCGCTCACTTTTTGATAAAAGATACAACATCAAAAAATACGCCGTCGTTGTGAGATAATTTAATAGTAAATACAACAAAAGCCACCATATGGTGGCTTTTTACTATTAATCTACTATTTTTCTAATCTTAATAAATTTTATTCGTAGTAAGTTTGGAATTGTTGTACTAATTGAGCTGCGATTACACTTGATGGTCTAATTTTTGCCAATTCTTGTTTTGCACGATCAATTGCTTTACCAACTTCAACTCTCTTGTCGCCATGTCTTCTAGCTCTTATAGCTTTGTTCATAGCTTCTTTTAAAGCTTCAATTTCAGTTTTACTTGCTCTGTAATCTTCGCTGTTCAATGCTTCAAATACTGCTTGGTCTAATCTGTCACTTAATTGATAAATTTCAGCTACAGTTGCTTGTGGTCTTAATCTTAAAGCAGTTATTTCTCTAATTTCTGCAGTTAATTTATCGATTACTGCACCAGACATATTCTTTAACTCATGGAATTTTAATGATCTAGCTTTTGCTAATTTGTGATCTAAGTCTGATCTTACATAGATGTTAGCAGTATCATTTAATCCTGCATCTGGGTAGCTTAATAATTTTTGTGATAATGCTTCGAATTGTGCCATGTAAACTTTCATATCTTCAACTGTGTGGAATGGAGATGCTGCAATAACGAATCCTCCGAAGATGTATTCAGCGATTTCTGCGTGAGCTGCATCTACTTTGTATCTTAATTGAGTTGTAGCGAATCTGATTGCTCTTCCCATTCTACCCAATAACAATAATCTTTGTGGAATAGATGATAAATCATAAATATCTGCTACTCCCATTCCTACTGCTGTTTGGTCAATTTTGTCGCTAATTTCAAGAGAAGTTTCGTTGAATTTGTCAACCATTTCTTGTTCGTCTTCTCTTTTAACTTGGATTGAGTTAACTTCGTTTTGAATTGATTTGATTTGTCTTTTGTAAACTTCTGCTTCATCAATTCCTAATTTTTCAGTTTCTTCTGCTCCTTGAACGATTTCAAGTTTTTCTTCTTGTGCATAAGATACTGCTGGTGCTACTGTTCCCAATAACATACTAGATAGTAATACTACTGATAATGCTTTTTTTAACATATTTTTCATCTCCTAATAATTTAGTTCAAATGTTTTTACTTGGTCTTTTAATTCGATTTTAACGTTGAAATCTTTAACCCATGTTCCAAATTCAAATCCGTTATATTTAACTGATGCAACTCCGTTGTTGAAGTAAACTTCTCTTTCAATTGCTTTTTTAGTGTTTGACACTGTTACTTTTGCTGGTCCGTTGTACTTTTTACCATTTTTAGTTGCTTTGAATTCGATTGAGAATATTCCAGCTTTTCTTTCTGAAGGGTTGATTTCTGTTATTTGATATTCGTCTTTGTCAACTTTCTTGATTACGTTTAGTTTGAATTTATTAGTTACTCCGTTTTTTGTAGTTGCAGTTATTGTAGTTGATCCTTCTGCAACTGCTTTGATTGTGCCTTTTTCATTAACTGTTGCGATAGCTTCGTTGTCTGATTTGTAAGAAACTTCTTTTTCTAATGCATTTTCAGGGAATACAAATGTCTTTGATGCTAAATCAAATGTATCTCCAATTTTTAATGTAGTAGATTTTACTGAGAAACCAATGTTTTTAACTTCATAAATATCTTTCCCAACTGAAGAGTTATCTCCAACTACTCCACCACCATTTGTATTGGTATTAAGATATTCTGAGTTTTCTCCTGTAGCTTGTAAGAATGGAATTCCTTCTACGCTGTGACCAGGTTCTACTATGTGAAGTTCAAAGTTTGATTTTGCACATCCATCTTTTGAAACTACTGTAATCATCACAGTTCCAGTTCTAAGTGGAATGATTGTTTTTCCAACGACTCTTGCCATGAATGCATTTGATGAGTAGATGAATACTTCTTTGTCTTTAACTTCGTTTGGTCTTACTACTGGGCTGATTGTTGTTGTTTTATTGATTGAGATGGCTCCCATATTGCCTTCTTTAAATTCAATTTTTTCAGCTTTGATTTTTGGTCCAGTAATTTTTTCCATTGCTTCGTGAAGTTTCTTAACTTGTTCATCTAATTCACCACATTTTACTGTGATTCTGAATTGCAAACCTACTGTTTTTGAAATTTCTTCACTTAATTCTCTTACGATAAATGAATTACCAAATCTTGTTCTTGAAGCACGTACTTTTTTAGCTTCTCTGATTTCTCTCCAAACTGCAGCTTTTTTGTAGATAGTGGCTATATCGTTTGGCCCTAAATCAGGATAAGCTAACAATTCTTGTTCCAATTGGTCAAATTTTTGGATATAATCCATAATTTGAGCTTCACTAGCAAAAGGATTAACAGCATACAATAAACCAGTTATTATATATTCTGTGATTTTAGTGTGAGCTGCTACAACTTTGTTTGATAGTTCAGTAGTAGCAAATCTAATTGCTCTACCAATTCTAATCATCAATTGTACTCTTACTGGAATTGTAGATAAATCATAGATTGTGTTTTCTAATGCTCCTACAGCTTCACCACTTCCCACTGCTTGGCGTTGTTTCATTTCAGCTACTTTGATTTCTTTGTCTAAGAAATCATGTGCTTCATAAAACTGATCCATAACTTCCTTGTACTTTTCATCAGCTGGTTCTATGTCTTCAACTGATTTTACAGCTTGTGTCAAACCTTCTTTTAATTCTGAGATTTCAAGTTTAGGTTCTTCTTGTTGTACTTCCAAAGAATCTGCGAAAACTTCACTCAAAGGTGCAACAGCTATAAAAGTCATAGCGAACACTAAAATCATTGCTAATGATTTCTTTAAATGTTTCATATTTCCCTCCTATGAACTAAATATTTTGTTTAACAATCGGCACTACCCGTTATTGATTAAAACCCAAATTTTACTGTCTCTTCATGATCTCTAATAGTTATAGTCGCTTCGAAATCTTTTCTCCACACTCCAAATTGTCCTCCGTGGAATTTAGATTGTGCATGACCTGAGTTGAAATATATTGTTCTAGTTAATTTTCTATTGCCACTTTTTACCGTTAGTTTTGCTGGACCAGAATATCCTCTGTCTCCTTCTTTTGCATCTATAAATACAGTGAATATTCCTGCACGTCTTTTAGATGGTGCGAATTTTTCTACAGTAATTTCGCCTTTTTCTTTTGGTATTACAATTATTGTAATGCTTGTTTGTAATCCTTCTTTTGTTTTGATATCTACCTTTGTTCTTCCGATTTTTTTAGCAGTAATCACTGATTTTGAATCGATGTCAATTATGTCAGTGTTACTTATATTGAAATCAAAATTTCTTATAGCAGTTTGTGGATAAGTTAAAATTTTTGGATCCAAATTAAACTTATCGCCTTGTTTAATAGTCACTGATGGAACTGATACTCCCAAGCTTCTTATAACTTTAGGATCTAGTTCTTGATTATCTATCGGTGGTTTAGGTGGTATAACTGGGATTTCTGTATTATCTGGATCTGTTTTTGGATCATAATCATTATCCCCTATTACCTCAATCATTTTTCTATCAGGAACTCTAATTCCTTCTGGAGCTACCAATAGATTAAATCTTTGTGTAATTTTTCCATCGACTGTTTTTATCAAAATATTTGCATTACCAACATTTACTGGATAAACTGTTCCGTCGTTTTTTACAACTGCAACATTTTTGTCCAATGACTCAAAAACAACTGGATCGTTATTGAATTTTTCTGGTTGAACTGTCGCGTGAAGTTTTCCTTTTTTCTTAACGCTAATGAATCCTTGGCTACCTTCCTTTACAGTAATTGAAGTTGGCTCTTCGATTACTTCATCAGGATCAACTTCTGGAACTGTATCTCTTGGAAGTACTTCTCCAGTAGTTCCGATAGCTTTTATACAAGCATTTGCGTTTTTGACTTCCTTAGTCAAGTCAGTCCATTTGTCGCCTTGTGATGAAACATAAGATTGACCTTCTTGAGCTTTTGCTTTTGAAGCATAATCTGCAATCGGCATTTCAATAGGCATTGGATATTTGTAATTAGCAGCTGACGAATCCATGTACGCTACTATTGCAAATCTTTCGCCTTTTTTTACTTTGATTTGGGTAGTATCTAATGTGTAATATCCCGGGTATTCAATCACACCGCTGCCAATTTCTTCTCTTTTAGCTGCTAAATCATCTGTAGATTGTAAATCTCTTACAATGTACAATTTGTATTGTGTATTCATAGCAACTGTGAATAAACCTGCTTGGTAAATTGTTTGATCTTCATCAGAAGTAAATACATTTGCGATGTATCCTTGCATATTGTATCCTACACTTCTTGTTGCTCCGAAATCGTCGTATTGTGAGATTACCGCATTAGGATCTTTCCTTTGAGGAATAAACACTGCATTAGATTTTCCACAGAAACCATCGTAATACGATACGTAGTAGTAACCGCCATCCATGAAGCTTGTTCCCCAACTATTTTTTACAATCCATGCTCCATCTCCAGGAGCCTTTGCTTGGAATAAATTTTTTGAAAAGTTATCATCCCATCCTACAATTGTTCCTGCGTGATCTGCTTTTCCACTTCCAGGATTGTAGTAACTTTTAGTTTCTTTTTTTTCGTAATATTTTTGAGAACTTAAAGTTGTATACACTCCACCGTATTCCATAATAGCTTGTTTGATAACATTAGTTTCATTTGCATTGTGAACATCAGGTAGATAAATAACTTTATCCAAATCAAATGCTCTTTTGACATTTGTAGGTGAAACATTAATATAAGCATCGTAAGGATCGTCTTTTTCTAAAATCGGACCAGTTCCTCTAGCAAGATATGATGTTGCAATATCTCTGTTACCTCCATCATTTGGACCCCAATCGAATCCATGCATGTTTCTCATGTGTTTTTCACTAAAATCAAATTCTTTTCCAAATAATTTTAAATAAGACTCCATGGAACCATATGTAGCAAATGTCCAGCAAGAACCATTTTGTCCTTGATTTTTGACTGAGGAAACTCTGTTAGTTTTTCTCAAATCATATTTTGCTGGCAATGCTGCTCTAGAAGCTGAACGAACTGAATCGTAAGATGTCTTCAATGGAGAGATTAACAATTCGTCATCCTTGGAATTTTCTTTAAAACTATTTTCAACAGGACTTAATTCTAGTTTAGAATTTTTGTTTTCATCTGCAAACGTTGGACCAGTAACTAACATCGATGAAACTAGAACTGTTCCTAGTAGTAGACTCAAAAACTTTTTAATTTTCATAACGCCCTCCTATTGAAATATGCTACTAAATTAATAGCCTTAATAAATATGCTCTAATTCTTAAAATTATTTTGAATCTAGATATTTATTAATTTAGTTTTTGGTATTTGTTGATTTTATTATATCACATAATTTCAAAAAATCTACATTATTAAGGAAATTTTACATTAATTATTTAAAAATTTACATTTTTTAAAATGGATTTTAACATACTACAGTGTTAAATGACTGAAAATCACAATATTTCATACTTTTATGAAATGTTTATGAAATTTTTCAATGTATATATTTATTCTTCCAAAAGTAGTATAATATAGTTGTTAATTCTTAATAGTGTTAAGTATACTATTTTAACCCTGAATTAATATTTAAAATCATTGCAAGGAGTTGAATATGAAAAGAAAAAATTTATTGCTTTTTATTGCGGTTTTTACGTTGCAATCACTGTTTTCTACAAGTTTTGCAGGAAGTCAAAACAAATTCAAATTAAACGATGATTTAACTGTAAAAGAAATCGATTTTTCTGAAGCACCTCGTAATCCCGCATTTAGCAGACAAATGAGTAGTCCTAAGACTACTAAAAACTACGGTTCAAACGAAGATCCTTTCTTGGTTAATACAAACTACGATTTGTATAATCAAAAGGAAGACATTCCAAGACAAAAAGCTTATGGAATTCCTGCAAACTTCGATTTGCGTCAGCACAACAGAGTTACTCCCGTAAAAGCTCAGGGACCAAACGGATCATGTTGGGCGTTTGCTACTTATGGTTCTGCAGAATCTAATATGCTCACAAATGGTCAATTCACAGATTTTTCTGAAAAACATTTGAGAAACACTCATGGTTTTGACTGGGGTCCTGATCAAGGTGGTACAAGAGCAGTCGCTGCAGCTTATCTATCAAGATGGTCTGGACCAATTTGGGAAAAAGATGATCCTTATTCTGCTTATGATTTTAGCTCTCCCTATAATTTACTTCCAGCAAAGGAATTGAAGGAAGCTTTGTACATTCCAGATGTAAACAATAATCAAGATCGTGACAGATTAAAAAGAGCGATAATGAGATACGGTGCATCTTACACAACTGTAAATGGTGACACAAATTATACTAATTTCTATACTATGAGTCATTATAATCCCGGTTATGGTTGGCAAAATCACGCTGTAACCATTATTGGATGGGACGATGATTATTCAAGATACAATTTCGGACTAACTCCTCCTGGAGATGGTGCTTGGCTTGTAAAAAATAGTTGGGGCGATCGTTGGGGAAATCAAGGTGGATATTATCACGTATCGTATTATGATGCTCACATTTCTAAGGGAAACTGTATTTTTGTTTTAAAAGAAAAAGATAGAAATAAATCTATCTGGTATTATGACGATTTGGGAATGACAGATAGCATCGGCTACAATCAAACTGGATGGTTTTCAAATATTTTTGGTCCTGTTAGTAGAACTAGCCAAATCGACGAGGTTGGTTTCTTCGTTCCATCAAACGGTGCCCAATACGAAATTTATGTAAATACAAATATCGGTGGAAATAGTGGTTTCAATGATAAAGTTTTGGTTGCACGTGGAACTGTGGAAAACGCAGGATATACAACTGTCAAATTCAATCCACAAAAAATTAATGCAGGAGCTTATTTTGCACCAATTGTAAAACTTACAACTCCTGGTTACAGCTACCCTATTCCAATTGAATCTATGATTTACGGATATTCTTCAAGGGCAAGAGCTGGATACAATCAATCATTTATTTCTAACGATGGATATAATTGGTCTGATTTGGCGAGAAACAGAGCAAACGCAAATGTATGCTTAAAAGCTTTCACAAAACCATATTCAGGAACCAATATCGATCCAACACCAGACCCTGATCCAGTGGATCCTACTCCACAACCAGATGTTCCTGAACCCGATCAAGAAATTAGAGTAAATAAAATCACAGTATCTGAAGACAATATTACTTTAAGAGTTGGAGAAGATTCACAAATCAACACAAAAGTTTATCCAAAAAATGCGACAAACAAGGAATTGATGTGGTCATCTTCTAACACAAATGTGTGTGCTGTAGATAATTCTGGATTAATAAGATCTTTAAGTCCCGGACAATGTTATGTAACCGTTAAGTCTGCAGACAATCCTAGAATTTTGCAATACATCAGAGTTAACGTACTAGAAAACGAAAAGCCAAATATTGATGATAGTGTTGACAAAGATGTTAAAGTCCAAAGTATTATTATGTATCCTTCCTATAAAAAAGCAAAAGTCGGAGATAAATTCAGAATTGATACTAGAATATTACCTGCAAATGCCAAAAACCGCGATATAACTTGGGAAAGTTCGGACGAAAATATCGCATCAGTAGATAATGCTATGGTTGTATGTAACAATCCAGGTAAGGTAAAAATATTTGCTAAGGCAAAAGACGGTTCGAATGTTTCAAACTTTGCTGTAATTTATGTAGAGGGTAACAGCCCTGAAAGCAATATGGCAGTAAATATTAAGTCCAATGTCTACAGAAATTCAATATCTATAGGTAATACTAATAATATTTCCGCTGTAGTAACAGATTCAAACAAACGAAATATAAAAGGTGCAAAAGTCAAATTCAAAATTACAAAACCATCTAAGAAATTAATAGAAAAAGAATTGACTACAAACTACCGTGGACAATCTATACTATATTTAAAAACCGACGAATTAGATGAAGCTGGAACTTACGATTTAAATATCACTGCGACAGATTCAAAAGGCAATACTAACGAAGATAATGTAAGTTTTGAAGTAAAAGATAACAGAATAGCTTTTGAAACTAAAGTTGATTTGGACAATACAGAAATCAAATTGAACCAAAATTCTATGATAACTGTAACTTCTAAGACTAATACAAGAAGAATTTCAGGTGCAGATGTAGTATTAAGCATCACTGATGAAAATGATAATAAACAAGAAAAAAGATTTAGAACTGATAGCTACGGTAATTGTTACTACACATTCAGACCAGAAAAACCAGGAAGATATTATATTGAAGCCACAGTTTCAAAAACAGGCTACAAAAATTCTTCAGCAAACACAACACTTATTGTAAAAGATACTGAAAACAAACCTGAAACAAAACAAACTGTAAAGTTGAAGTTCGAAACAGATAAAAAATCTTATAATCTTACTGATACAGCGAACATTAAAATATTTGCAACAGATGAAAACGACAAGAAAATCGCAAATTTAAAATTAAATATTAGAATTAGAAATCAAAAAGGATTTGACCAAACAATTACTAAAACAACTGATTCAAATGGTGTTGCAACCATGTTTATAAAACAACAAACTGCAACATCACCAACAGATTTCACTGTAAAAGCTTGGTGTGAATCAAATCCAAACACTTCTTTTGATTTGAAGGTTTCATTTGGTAGTTCAGATAAACTTCAAATCAATTCAATCTACAGTCCGTATAATTTGTATAGCAAATATAACAACAATTATGTAATTCACAATTACATTAGAAATATTAGATAAAATTAACGCCCTTTATACTGTGTGATAAAGGGCGTCTATTTTAGTTATTCAAATAATTCTTCAAGAATTCTTTTACTCTTTCATGTTTTGGATTTGTGAACATTGTTTTTGGATCTGTATCTTCAATGATGTAGCCTTCATTCATGAAACAAACTCTTGTAGACACATCTCTTGCGAATTGCATTTCATGTGTTACTACTACCATTGTCATTCCAGTTTCAGCAAGCTTTGACATTACTTGCAATACATCATTAACCATTTCAGGATCCAGCGCAGATGTTGGTTCGTCGAACAATAAAACTTCTGGATTCATGCACAATGCTCTTGCAATGGCAACTCTTTGTTTTTGTCCACCTGATAACATGTTTGGTTTCTTATGTGCATGGTCAATCATTCCTACCAGTTCCAAATATTTTTTAGCTTCTTTAACAGCCGATTCCTTGTCTCTATTCAAAACTTTGATCTGAGCGACAGTACAATTATCCATTACACTCATATTTTCAAACAAATAAAATTGTTGAAATACCATGCCTACTTTCGATCTGAATTTATTTTGATTAAATTTGGAAGAAAGTATGGATTCTCCATGATATAAAATATCTCCACCTGTTGGTTTTTCAAGTAAATTGATGCATCTTAACATAGTAGACTTACCAGAACCTGATGATCCGATTATAGATAGAACTTCTCCTTTTGATATCGTAAAGTTGATATCTTTTAGAACTTCTACTCCGTCGTAACTTTTTTTCAAATGCTGTAATTCTATTATTTTATTTTCCATTGAACATTCCTCCAGTAGTAGCTTCCATTACGTATTCTCTGTTATTTGATTTCTTTTCAATAAATAATAAAAGTCTAGTCAAAGAGAATGTCAACACGAAATATATAATGCAAGTAACTGCATAAGTTTCAAATATATTATAAGTTGAGCCTGCAATTGATTTAGATACGAAGAATAATTCTGTAACACTGATTACGTTCAATACCGATGTATCCTTAATGTTGATTACAAACTCATTTCCTATAGAAGGCAAAATGTTTTTGATTGCTTGTGGCAATATTACATTAATCATGGATTGACCGTGTGTCATCCCCAAAGCCTTACAAGCCTCCATTTGTCCGACATCCACAGAGTTAATTCCACCACGTACAACTTCTGACAAATAAGCTCCTGTGTTGACACTAACAATGAACAAAGCTGCACTAATTGGTGCCATGTCTATTCCAAGATATAATTTGGCTCCAAAATAAATCAACATTGATTGTACCATCATTGGTGTTCCTCTGAATATTTCAACATAGCAAGCTAGAATAAAATTGATAACTCTGTGAAGATAATAAGTGAATTTGTTTTTATCTTTATCTAGTTTCATATTTCTAATAACTGCAACCAGTATTCCGATTAGAAATCCAATAATTGTCGATACACTGGCTATAAACAATGTCATCAATGCGCCCTTCAAGAAAAGTGAACCGTATTCATTGAATATGCTTTTTACTTTTGATAAAAATCCTTGTGGTTGATCTTTTTCCACGTTCAATCTTACCATTTCCTGCATCAACTTATCTCTTTCTTCTGAACTTATTTTCTTCAAAACTTCGTTGATTTTTTCTGTCAAATCAGAATTTTTCTTCACACCAATTGCAATTGATGTATCTTCAGCTGATGTTTCAAATCCCATACCTTTTTCAAATTCAATGTAGGAAAGCTCAGCATTAGATGCTTCTGCACTTAATGCTTGTGGTTTTTCTGCGACATATCCGTCTATCTTCTCCGCCAAAACTGCAGACAGCATTGATGGAAAACTTTCCATTGCAGGTAGTTTGTCACAATCTTTGATTTGATCAATTACTGTATAGTGGAATGTGTTCAATTGACCAGTAATTTTAAAATTTTTTAAATCATTTAATGATTTTGCTTTGATATATTTACTGTCTTTTTTTGTTACAATTACCAAATCAGAACTGTAATAAGTATCTGAAAAATCAATTTGTTCTTTTCTTTCTTTTGTTGGACTCATTCCTGCAATTATCGCATCAACTTTTCCGCTCATAACTGCCGGTGCAAGTCCGTCCCACTCCATTTTTACTACAACTAATTTCTTGCCCAAATTGTCGGCGATTTTTTTAGCTATTTGCAAGTCGTATCCGTTTGCATATTCACCTTTGCTGTTTTCAATAGGATAAGCTCCATTTTCATCTGTCGATTGTGACCAGTTAAATGGTGCGTAGTTCGCCTCCATTCCTATTACAAATGTATCTTTTTCTGCAAAAGATTCGGTGTCAATGAAAACAAACATCATCATTAGTATCATAAGTACGCTGATGAGTTTTCTGGTAAAGTTTTTCATTTACTCCCCCTTTTAATATTCGATATCCATTAAATACAATCCACAAGGTTCAATCGTAATTCCTGCAGACTGTCTGTCTTTATTTTCCAAAGCATTTTTAAGCCATTCTATGCTTTTTCTCCCTCTGGCTACATCAATCATGCTTCCAACCAAAATTCTAACCATATTCCTAAGAAAACTTTCCGCCTTAAATGTAAATACAATATCGTCGTCTATTCTTTCGATTGTAATTTCATCAATAGTTCTAATTGGATTAGTATCTTCTTCCAAATCATTAACGAATGATGTAAAATCATGTTTTCCAATGAGCATATCTCTGCATTTTAGCAACAAATCAAAATCTAAGTAGTATTTTCTGTGACCCTTATAATCATTAAACCAAGGCTCCATATAGTATTTGTTGCATAAAATGTATTTATATGTCTTTGATTTTGCACTAAATCTCGCATGAAAATCCAAATCCACTTCTTCTGATTTTACTATGACAATTGAATCACTCGTGAAGTGGTTGACTCCCATTAGAAATTGGTTTGCTGAAATATCTGTGTCAACAATGAAGTTACATACTTGACCTTTTGCATGAACTCCTTTGTCAGTTCTTCCAGCGCCATTTATTTTGACTGGTTGATTAATCATTTTTGTCACTGCTTTTTCTATTTCTAATTGTACGGATGGCAAATCATTCAACTTCTGCCATCCGTAAAATTTTGAACCATCATATTGAACTGTCAATTTTATATTTTTCATATTATTCTACTCACAATAATTAAAATGAATAATAATATAATAACAGCATAAGCTATGAAATCTCTTTTTTGATACGATAATTCGTTAAGTCTTGTTCTTCCTTCACCACCACGATAACATCTAGCTTCCATGGCTACTGCAAGTTCTCCTGCTATTTTTAAAGCATTTATAAATAGTGGAACTAGAAGTGGTACGAGGTTTTTAGCTCTCTTGATTATATTTCCCGATTCAAAATCTGCGCCTCTAGCCATTTGAGCTTTCATTATTTTGTCTGTTTCTTCAAATAGTGTGGGGATAAACCTAAGTGCTATTGTCATCATCATTGCAAATTGATGAGCAGGAAAGCCTATTTTAGCAAAGGGATGAAGCATTTTTTCCATAGCATCTGTCAATTCGATTGGTGATGTAGTCAAGGTCAATAAACTCGTACCTAAAACCAAGAATATCAATCTAAATGCCATAAAAAATCCCAAGTTCAATCCGGATTTTGTAACAGTAAATACTTTCCATTTCCAAACAACTTCACCCGGTGTCATCAATACGTTAAGTATAAATGTCAACAAAATAATTGGAAGAAGTGGTTTAACTCCTTTGAATACAAAATTTGGTTTTATTTTTGAAATTTTGATTATAGCTATTAGGAACACCAATACAGGTGCGTATACCCAAAGTTTACTTATAAGAAATATCGCAATAATATATAAAAATACAAATGTTACCTTTACTCTTGGATCAAGCTTGTGAATTATACTATCAGATGCAAAATATTGACCAATTGTTATATCTTTTATCATGATTTTGCCTCCATAGCATTTTTGATGCTTTCATAAGCTTGTTCAACATTCAAGCAATCCGTTTTTAAATCTATTCCTCTTTCTTTCAATCTTCTCACAACTTGTGTAGATTGTGGAATACTAAGTCCAATTTCTTGTAGCTCTTTTTCTTTACTAAACACAACTTCTGGTTTATCGTCCATAAAAATCTGACTTTTATCGATAACAATTACTCTGTTACAAAGTTTTGCGATATCTTCCATGCTATGGCTGACTAAAATGACTGTCATATCTTCTCTTTCAAAAAGTTGTTTTATTTGATTTAAAATCATATCTCTTCCCAATGGATCAAGACCTGCAGTTGGCTCATCTAATACCAAAAACTTTGGCTTCATCGCCAAAACACCTGCAATTGCAACTCTTCTTTTTTGTCCTCCGGATAATTCGAATGGTGATTTTTCTTTCATGTGTTCTACATCCAAACCAACAGCATCACAAGCCCACTCTACACGTTCTTTGATTTCTTTATCTGTAAGTCCCAAATTCTTCGGTCCAAATTCAATGTCTTTGTAGCAAGTTTCTTCAAATAGTTGATACTCTGGATATTGAAACACTAATCCAACATTTTTTCTTATATCTGTTTTTACTTTTGTCTTTGTTGATATCCCGTCAACCAAAACATCGCCACCTGTTGGTTCCAATAATCCATTGAAATGTTGTGCTAGTGTTGATTTGCCGCTTCCAGTGTGTCCTATAATTCCAATAAATTCTCCAAGATTTATTTCTAAATTGATATCTTTGAGGGCTACTTTTTCAAATGGATTTGATTTGTTATAAATATGTTCTAAATTTTTGCATTCTATCTTCATATCTATCACCTAACACTCTCCAAAGCTTCAACGAGTTCGTCTACAGTAAGGACATCAGCTCTCACATTTATATTTGATTTATTTAAAAGATAGCTTATTTCTGTAGGCTCTGGAACATCTAGTCCAATTTCTTTCATTTGTACAACATTTGAGAAAACTTCCCTAGGAGTTCCTTCTAGAACTACATTTCCCTCATTGATCACGATTATTCTGTCTGCATTTACACATTCTTCCATGTAATGAGTAATGTGGATTATAGTTTTGCCCATTTCTCTTAGTTTCAACACAGTATCTAAGATGTCTTTTCGTCCTTGTGGATCGAGCATTGCTGTCGGCTCATCCATTAGCAAACACTTTGGATTCATTGCTAGTATACCTGCAATTGCAATTCTTTGTTTTTGACCGCCAGATAATAGCGCTGGTGAATGTCTCTTGTACTCACTCATTCCCACAAGTTCAAGGCATTCATCTACTCTTTTTCTAAGTTCTTCTCTTGGTACTCCCAAGTTTTCGGGACCAAATGCAACGTCCTCTTCAACAATTGTCGCTACCAATTGATTGTCAGGATTTTGGAACACCATCCCGCACATTTCACGAATATTCCACAAATTATCGTCATCTTTTGTATTCATATTCCCAACTAAGATATCACCTTCTGTTGGAATATATTGAGCATTAATGAGTTTTGCTAATGTAGACTTTCCAGACCCGTTATGACCTAATACGCAGATGAATTCTCCTTCTTTAATATCTATGTTTAAGTTTTTTAATACTTTTTTTGATGAACCTTCATATTGAAAACTTAAGTTTTTTATTTCTATGATGTTTGTATCCTTTTTCATCAAAACTCCTCAATTTTATAAAAAAAGGGATGCGAATTCACATCCCTTAATTCTTAAATATTATTTATCTTCATCTTGTAATGATTCGTAATTTCCAGATTTTACTGTAGATTCTTCCTCTACTTCAGAATCATTTATTTCTTGTGCTTTTTCAGCTTCAATCATATCTTCTTCAGCTTTACCGTCATAATCTACTTCAATTCTGTCATATTTTGCTATTCCTGTACCGGCAGGTATTAGTTTACCAATTATTACATTTTCTTTTAAGCCTATTAAGTGATCAACTTTACCTTTAATAGATGTTTCTGTTAATACTCTTGTAGTTTCTTGGAATGATGCTGCAGATAAGAAACTTTCAGTTGCAAGTGATGCTTTTGTGATACCCATTAACGAATGAGTTCCTGTTGCAGGAGTTTTTCCTTCTTTGACAAGTTGTTCATTAGTCATCTTGAAATCTCTCGCATCTACTACACTACCTGATAAGAATCCTGAATCTCCACTTTCTTCAATTTTAATTTTGCTCATCATTTGTCTGATTATTATTTCAATGTGCTTATCGTCAATGTCTACACCTTGTAATCTGTAAACTTTTTGAACTTCTCTTATTATATAATCACGAACGCCTTCAGCCCCGTTAACTCTAAGAATATCTTGTGGATTGATTGAACCTTCTGTTAATGGTTCTCCTTTTTCAACATGATCTCCTTCGTTAACTCTAATGTGAGCGCCGTATGGAATTTGATAAACTTTTTCTTCACCGTCTTCAGCAGTTACGATAACATCATTTCTCTTTTTGTTTTCTTGGATTTTTACAGTACCTTCTATTTCAGTAATATAAGCAAGTCCTTTTGGTTTACGAGCTTCAAATAATTCTTCAACTCTAGGAAGACCGGATGTGATTCCTACTCCAGCGATACCACCTGAGTGGAAAGTTCTCATTGTCAACTGTGTACCCGGTTCACCTATTGATTGTGCTGCGATTATACCAACTGCTTCACCAATGTTTACAGGCTTACCAGTAGCTAAGTTTCTACCATAACATTTAGCACAAACACCGTGCTTCATCTTACATCCAAGAACACTTCTTACCTTAACTTCTTTGATACCTTTTGATTCTATTCTTTCAGCAATAGCTTCATTGATCATATCATTTTTATGAACGATGATTTCTCCAGTATCCAAATCAAGGATATCTTCGAATGCATATCTACCGATAATTCTAGATTTCAAATCTTCAACTTGTCTGTTGCCGTCTTTGATTTCTTTTGCAACTATATATTCATCCGTACCACAATCATCTTCAGTTATGATTACATCTTGTGATACATCTACAAGTCTTCTTGTCAAATATCCTGAGTCTGCAGTTCTAAGAGCGGTATCTGATAGACCTTTTCTTGAACCGTGAGTAGAAATAAAGAATTCTTGTACTGAAAGACCTTCACGGAAGTTTGATGTGATAGGAATTTCGATAGTGTTACCAGCAGTATCTGACATAAGACCACGCATACCACCTAATTGTCTGATTTGATTTTCACTACCACGGGCTCCAGAAACGGCCATTATATTCAAGTTGTTATCAGCAGGAAGGTTTGTCATCAACGCTTTAGTTACATCTTTAATACATTGTTCCCAAATTTCGATAACTTTCTTATATCTTTCTTCGTTTGTAATATCCCCTTGAAGGTAGATATCTTGAACCATATCAATTCTTTGTTCAGCTTGTTCGATGATAACTTTTTTAGAATCAGGAATTGTAATATCTCCCATTGATATTGTCAAAGCACCAATTGTAGAATACTTGTATCCCATAGATTTGATGTAGTCTAACAATTCAGCAGTTCTGATATTTCCATATTTTCTAAAAGTTAAGTCGATGATTTTAGATAGCATTTTCTTGTCAACTTGCAAATCAACTTCAAGTGAATATGGATCTTCTTCTCTGTTCACCATACCCAAATCTTGAGGAATTCCTTCGTTGAAGATAAATCTACCAACAGTGCTTTTTACAATTTTGCTTGTTCCATCGTTATTCACACTGTTTCGTCTAACTTTTACTATTGTTTGTAAAGTTACATAATGCATAGCATACGCTAACATCATTTCATCTATATCTTTGAAGATTAAGCCTTCTCCTTTTTGACGCTCTTTTTTAGTAGTCATGTAGAATGAACCCAATACCATATCTTGTGAAGGAGTTGTAATTGGCTTACCATCTTTTGGTGCAAGAATGTTATTCGTACTTAACATCAAAAGTCTAGCTTCTGCTTGAGCTTCTGGTGAAAGTGGTAAATGGACTGCCATTTGGTCACCGTCAAAGTCCGCATTATATGCTGTACATACTAATGGGTGAAGTTTGATAGCTTTTCCTTCAACTAATATTGGTTCAAATGCTTGAATACCAAGTCTATGCAATGTCGGTGCACGGTTTAATAATACTGGATGATCGACTATAATATCTTCCAAAACATCCCACACTCTGTCGTTTTCTCTTTCAACTAATTTCTTAGCATTTTTAACGTTATGTGAAATTTCTCTTTTAACTAATTCTCTAATTACAAATGGTTTGAATAATTCAAGAGCCATTTTCTTAGGAAGACCGCATTGATAGAATTTCAAGTTTGGTCCGATAACTATTACTGAACGACCAGAATAGTCAACTCTCTTACCTAACAAGTTTTGTCTGAAACGACCAGATTTACCTTTAAGCATATCTGACAAACTCTTTAATGGTCTGTTACCAGGTCCTGTTACAGGTTTACCACGTCTACCATTGTCGATAAGTGCATCTACTGCTTCTTGAAGCATTCTTTTTTCGTTTCTTACAATTATTTCAGGAGATCCAATGTCCAATAATCTTTTTAGACGATTGTTTCTATTGATTACTCTTCTATACAAATCATTCAAATCACTTGTAGCAAATCTTCCACCTTCAAGTTGTACCATTGGTCTGATATCTGGTGGAATTACTGGAATTACATCCATAATCATCCATGATGGATCATTTTTTGATTCAATGAATGCTTCTACAACTTCAAGTCTTCTTAAAATCCTAACTTTCTTTTGTCCAGTTGCCCCTTCGAAAGTTTCAGTTAAATTTTTGTATTCTTCTTGTAAGTCTATTTTTTGAAGAAGTTCTTTGATTGCTTCAGCTCCCATTTTGGCTCTGAAATCAACATCTTCTTCATACTTGTCACAGTATTCTTCGTATTCTTGTTCAGTTAATAATTGTTTTTCGTATAAATCAGTTTTACCTGGATCTATTACTACAAATGATGCAAAATAAAGAACTTTTTCAAGTGCCCTAGGACTCATATCCAATAACAATCCCATACGTGATGGAATTCCTTTGAAATACCATATATGACTTACAGGAGTTGCAAGTTCAATGTGGCCCATTCTTTCACGTCTAACTTTTGATTTAGTAACTTCTACACCACATTTTTCGCATACAATACCCTTGTATCTTATTCTTTTGTATTTACCACAATTACATTCGTAATCTTTTGTAGGTCCAAATATTTTTTCACAGAATAAACCTTCTTTTTCAGGTTTTAGTGTTCTATAATTTATAGTTTCTGGTTTTTTAACTTCTCCCCAAGACCATTGTCTGATTTTGTCTGGTGAAGCCAAACCAATTTTCATAGCTTCAAAAGTATTTTTTTGTACCAAGGAGCCCTCTCCTTTCTTATAGTCTATCATCGCTGTCGAATTCGCTAGAATCATCGTCTTCTTCTATCAATTCGACTTCTTCATTATTTTCATCAAGTAATTTAACATCCAAAGATAATGATTGAAGTTCTTTAATTAAAACTTTGAATGATTCTGGAATTCCTGGTTCAGGAATGTTTTCGCCCTTAATAATAGCTTCGTAAGTTTTAACACGACCTACAACATCATCTGATTTTACTGTTAAAATTTCTTGAAGAGTATGAGCTGCACCATATGCTTCTAATGCCCAAACTTCCATTTCTCCAAATCTTTGACCACCAAATTGAGCTTTACCACCCAATGGTTGTTGAGTTACAAGAGAGTATGGTCCAGTTGATCTAGCGTGGATTTTTTCTGCAACCATGTGATGTAGTTTCAACATATACATGTATCCTACAGTTACTGGGTTGTCGAAGTATTCTCCACTTCTACCATCTCTTAACCAAATCTTTCCTGTCTTTGGATATCCTGCTTCTTCCAAAGCATCTTCTATTTCAAGGTCGCTTGCACCATCAAATACTGGTGTAGCAACTTTCCAACCCAATTTACTAGCAGCAAGTCCCAAGTGAACTTCAAGTACTTGTCCGATGTTCATACGACTTGGTACCCCTAATGGGTTAAGAACTACTTGTACTGGTGTACCGTCTGGTAAATATGGCATGTCTTCTTCTGGCATAATTCTAGAAACGACACCCTTGTTACCGTGACGACCACACATTTTATCCCCAACCATGATTTTTCTCTTAGTAGCTACGAATACTCTAACTACCTTATTTACACCTGGTGATAATTCATCGCCGTTTGCTCTTGAATAAGTTTTAACATCAACAACAACACCAGATTCGCCATGAGGAACTCTCAATGAAGTATCTCTTACTTCTCTAGCTTTTTCGCCAAATATAGCTCTCAATAATCTTTCTTCAGCAGATAATTCTGTTTCTCCTTTTGGAGTAACTTTACCAACTAAAATATCTCCTGATTTAACTTCAGCACCAATTCTAATAATTCCTTCATCATCAAGATTCTTTCTCATATCTTCTCCGACATTTGGAATATCTTTAGTGATTTCTTCAGCGCCTAATTTTGTTTCACGAGCTTCTGATTCGTGTTCTTCTATATGAACTGATGTCAATACATCATCAACAACTAATTTTTCGTTTAATAACATCGCATCTTCGTAGTTGTATCCTTCCCAAGTCATGAATGCAATAAGAATGTTCTTACCTAAAGCCATTTCTCCCATGTTTGTACTTGGACCGTCTGCGATTATATCATCAACATCAACCTTGTCCCCTTTATTCACGATAGGTCTTTGGTTGAAAGTTGTACCTTGGTTTGCCTTTTTAAATTTACGAATAGTGTACTTGTCAACTTTTCTATCTTCATCACGAGTGATTTCAATCAAATCAGAAGATACCTTAGTAACTGTACCTTTGTGTTTTGCTTTAACTACTACACCAGAGTCCTTAGCAGCCTTGTGTTCAATTCCAGTACCGATAATTGGTGCTTGAGTTGCCAACAATGGAACTGCTTGTCTTTGCATGTTTGAGCCCATCAACGCACGAGTAGCATCGTCGTTTTCCAAGAAAGGAATCATAGCTGTACCTACAGATACGATTTGTTGCGGACTAACGTCCATGTAGTCGATAAGTTCTCTTGGATAAATATCATTTTCGCCGTTGATACCACGACCAGAAACTCTTTCATTTATAAATCTAGAATTTTCATCCAATGGTTCGTTCGCTTGTGCAATTATATATTTATCTTCTTCATCAGCAGTCAAATAAACAATATCTTCAGTAACTTCTCCAGTTTCCTTGTCAACACGTCTGTATGGAGTTTCTAAGAAACCATATTCATTAGTTGTAGAATAAGTTGTCATGGAAGTTATAAGACCGATGTTTGGTCCTTCTGGTGTTTCTATCGGACAGATTCTACCGTAGTGAGAGTCGTGAACGTCACGAACTTCAACGCCTGCTCTGTCTCTTGACAAACCACCTGGTCCTAAAGCTGACAATCTTCTCTTGTGAGTAAGTTCTGCCAATGGATTTGTTTGTTCCATGAATTGTGACAACTGACTTGAACCAAAGAATTCTTTGATTGCCGCAGTAACTGGACGAACGTTAATTAATGATTGTGGAGTTGCCAAGTCTGGGTCTTGTGTACTCATTCTTTCTCTTACAACTCTTTCCATTCTTGATAGACCAATTCTAAATTGATTTTGCAATAATTCACCAATAGTTCTTACACGTCTGTTACCTAAATGGTCGATATCATCAGTTGAACCAATTCCAAAGAATAAATTGAATTCGTAATTAATGGATGCCAAAATATCTGAATGGATTATATGAATCGGAGATAATTGATGAACATTTTCTTCAATTGCTCTTCTGATTGATTTTTCGTCATCATTTTCTTCCAAGATTTTTTCCATAATAGGATAATAAACTTTTTCTGACAAATTCAAATCAGATAAATCCATATCCAAACCAAAACTATCCAAATCGACAAAGTGGTTACCAATAACACGAACACTTTGACCTTCGTGTCCGATAACATCAACAACATTGATACCTGCGTTTTCGATTTCGATTGCCATTTCTTCAGTAATCAAATCTCCTGCAGTAGCTAATATTTCTCCTGTTGATGTATCCACAACATCTTCTTTTGCTTTTTGATTAGTAATTCTGTCTCTCAAAGATAATTTTTTATTGAATTTGTAACGTCCTACCTTTGCTAAGTCGTATCTTCTACTGTCGAAGAACATATTATTTATCAAAGGTTCTGCACTTTCTAAAGATGCTGGGTCTCCTGGTTTTAGTTTCTTATAAATTTCTATTAAAGCACTTTCTCTATCTTTTGAAATTTCTTTTTCGAGAGTTTTTCTTAAAATTTCAGAATCTCCCATAGCTTCAATTATTTCTTCATCAGTATCAAATAATAAAGCTCTAAGTAATGTAGTAACAGGTAGTTTTCTAGTTCTGTCGATTCTAATATTCACTACACCACTTGCATCAGTATCCATTTCAAGCCAAGCACCTCTATTTGGAATAACTGTAGATGCGAAGTTGCTGTTACCTGATTTATCAATTTCTTCGGCGAAGTAAACACCAGGACTTCTTACAAGTTGGCTTACAATTACCCTTTCAGCACCATTGATGATAAATGTACCGCTGTCTGTCATCAAAGGGAAATCACCCATAAAAACTTCTTGTTCTTTTACTTCTTCTGTGTCGGTGTTAATTAATCTTACTTTCACTTTTAACGGGCAAGAATAGTTAGTATCTCTGTCTTTTGCCTCTTGAATTGTATATTTTGGATTTTCCTCAAAATAATAATCCACAAATTCCAAAACAAGACTTCCCGCATAATCTTTTATAGGACTAATATCTTCAAAAACTTCCTTAATACCTTTTTTTACAAACCAATCGAAACTGTCAGTTTGAATACCAATAAGATTTGGAAGTCCCAAAACATTTTTGTTCCTAGAAAAGCTAACTCTGTCCGTTACTCCATACTTTTCAGTATGCATATACTTCACCCCTTATACTATCTTAAACTCCTAAATAATCTACTTTATAGCATAATTATCCATTTTTATACTGTATCTTAGAATTATATAACAACAGTTTTATTTTGTCAATTATTTTTTTACGAAATTTTGGCTATTTTCTAAAATTCAAAATAAAAAAACTCACAAAACAAAAAAATTCATTTTGTGAGTTAAAACTTATTTCGTAATTTTTATAATTGTTTTCAAAACTCCATCAGAAATTAATTTGAAATAAATGACGGAATCTTCAACTAATCTATAAATCTCCACACTTTCATCTAGTTTAAGTTCTTTCTTATATACAACTTCCACCTTTTTAATTGTGTCATAGTCCAGATAATTTTCAATCCATTCGATATATCTAGCATTGTTTGCGTGATAATTGTAATCTATATCTGTTTTTCTTACGGTATACTCACCACACTTTTTATAATCGCCGTCTATTAGTTCCAAATCCTTTTCGACAATGTCATAACCATCTTCTCTTCCGTAAATGACTCCAAGTTCATCTGTTATTCTCATAGGAAGCTTCTTTTCAGGATTTACAAGCAGCCATTTTGTTTTAGCTCTTACAATTAGTTCGCCATTTTTAAAAACATCGTAGTTACGAAAAGCGTAGAATTTTCTAGTATAAGTATGGTAAGTTTGTATTGTCAAATCGTCAAATCTCTCAGGTAATTCATGTATATCAACATCCCATTGATATATAATCCAACTTCCATTCAAATCTTTTAGTTCTTCTTTAAGAATTTCTTCTTGTTTAATGGAACATTCAAGCATATAATCGAATAACTTGTTCAATCTTATTTTTGAATTTGTCCCACAAAAAACGTTCATAACTTTCGTATTTAAACTAACTTTCATATTAATCCTCTTTTAAATAGTAGCTTTCTCCCATGATAGATTTTTTCTTGGTAATGTATCCATCATTGCTAAGCTTATTTAACTTATCTTCCAATTCACTAACACTCAGTTTTATATTGTGTCTTTCTTCGATTATCTTACAAATCCTAAATAAATCAAGAGTTATTGGAAATACATTGTCTTCTTTCAACATTTTAAATAATTCCATATCCGATTCGTTTTTCTTTTCAACATTTATTTGAAGCATTCGATACATTTCATCAAAAGGATTTTTGAATTTCGGTTGTGTAGTGTATGCAAGTCTAATTCTTGCAAACAATGTTTTTCCAATTTGAGCTTGAGAAATGAATACATCACCGTTGGATAGATATGGAAGTCTTCGTATTTCTTCAGATGACAAATCAGTTTCTTTTCTGATAACTTCAAGGTCCTTTTCAGTTGAAATTCTAAAAATAAATTTTGTAGACAACTGTGCAATTGTAGTCTGTTCGATTGCAGCCATTCTTTGGGAAGCTAGTATGAGAAAAACTCCGTATTTTCTACCTTCTTGGGCGATCTCTTTAATTATTCTTCTTGTAACAGATACTTGATCGCTGCCACAGAAGTTGTGAGCTTCATCAAAAACCATGCATATAATCGGAAAATATTCGTTTGTCATAGCATCAACATATCTTCTTCTTTTTCTGTAACAAGAATTCACTGCATACGATGCGTACAAGTTCAACATCTTTTGCGTACCCTGAATTATAACTGTTTTGCCGTCTTTTAATGCTTCGAAAAGTTTTTGTGAAGTGTTCAAAAATATATCTGTGTTCAGTAATCTATTAAATCTCCTGATAACAGCTTGAAGTGAATCCACGTTTACAAGTTGTGAAAATCTTTCATAGTATCCCGTCGTGTCATCTTCCTTATCAGACAAGGCTGTGGATATGGTTGTCAAATAATCTAAAAAAGCATTTGCACTCGATTGTGTTATTGAGTCTTTGTCAAGGATAGCTTCATAAGCAGATTTCATAGATTCCGTGAGTTCTCCTTGTGTTTCTATCAAACTTATAAGCTCATATCTGTTCAAATCTGGAAAATTAATCCCCAAATCTTCCCCAACCTTTAAAACTTCAAATTTATCAGAAAAATCTATCCCGTAATTTTCCATAGTTCTATCTTTAAAAACCATTTGATTATGTGGATCAAACACTATCGTAGGAACAGATTTTTTCATTAGCTCTTCGATAACTACTCGCAACCCGTATGATTTACCAGATCCTGATCCTCCAAAAATACCAATATGCGGATATTCAATCATGTTGTAATAGTTAAATAAATAAACCAATTCTTCTTGATTGTGGACTTTTTGATTAGAATCCATGATTTTCAACAAATTTTTGTATTCAACGGGACATGTTTTATAAATCTCTTCTGTGTTTTTTATAATTCCTATTTCAAGTGATTTGTCAATTGTACCAGAATAAAACAAGTGTTTAATCTCATCGAACTTTGGTTTTCTAACTGTTGATCCTGCTTCAATCGCAAATGCTGGATCGTCCATCACTCTGAATTTGTAAATGTATTTGATTCCTTCAGAAATGTTGTATCCTACTGCTTGAAGTTTTAGAATTTGTTCTTTGGTTATATAAGAATCAGCAGTGTTTGACTCCATAAATTCATTAACACTGTGAGTTTCTGTGACTTGACATAAAATATCCCCTTGTTTGATATCTTCCACAATCATATACTCATTGATTCTAAGTCTATCGTATTTACTAGCTACAAAACATTCGATTTGGTCGGTCATGCCGACTACTCTAAAATCTAAATCATTCATTATATAACTCTTTTACTCCTTTGAGATCTAAATATCGATTGGTACATTTCAGTATCCAAGTATTTCTTAGCCAATATTTCAGCTTGTTTGTTGTCAATCCTAGTTTTCTTGTCAACCAAATCCAACAAAAATGGTACTCCTCTTGTATTTTCATCGGACATTGTAAGTACAAAAGAAATTATTTCATCAAAATCATTCATGTTTTGTGAAGGAATGTCGACAGCTATTACACAAGGATCCTTGGAAGTTCTGATGAAAGCTTGTTCTATATTGTACTCTTCTTTTCTGGATTTATGGTTTTCTACTACAAACCCTTCGTTCATATCTAATACATTGAACAAAGCTTCCCTGTCGAAAAGCATACCTACATTTTTTCCGTTTTCGTGAAATGTGTTCATAATAATCTTTGTGCTGATTTCTTCAACAACTCCAACTAAAATAACATGTTTCTCATAACAAAGTTTCACCAAATCTTCATATAAATCTTCCGCTTCAAGGCTGTATCTCATTAAAGTTCCATCCATCATAAGTATGTTGATGTCGTGATGTGAAACTGCTTCAATCGCTACAGCAAGTTCTGTCGCACACAATTTTTCTTTTGAGATTTGGAATTGATCACGTTCCGAAAATTCATCCACCAACGGACACAAAATATCCGCCTTAATCAAATGTTCTTGATCAGAACTTAGAAGAGCCATAGACTGAAAAAACTCCACATAATTAGGATAATTTGCTCCAATTCTATTAACTGAGCCGTCTACGACGCAAATACTACCTGATTCTTTAATTTCTTTTAACTTATTAACATCAAATCTATCATAAACTTTGATGTTCCCAATCTCATTTGTAACTAAATTTCTTACATCTTTTCTGTTTAATCGAGAGACATTTTTTCTATTTTTAAGTCTCTCATTTAAATGAGATACTTCATCTATTAAATCTTTTGAAATCATAATTCTAAGCTCTCTTTGTAGACATCATTTTTCTTCAAACCGTAAACATCGCTCACAATCTTCACCGCTTGTTTTTTTGACATTCCATCGTTGATGAGTTCAGTGAGTTTTTCTTTTACATCTATATCTTCATCTTCTTCAATTAGTTTGTCGATTACAATTACAAATTCACCTTTTACAGTTTCGTTTTTTAACATTTCTATAACTTCAGCACAAGTTCCTTTCATAACAGATTCGTGAATTTTTGTTAGTTCTCTTAGAACACAAATCTTTCTGTTTCCCAGAAACCCACTGAGTTCTTGCACTGTCGCCTCAATTCTATGGACTGATTCGTATATTATTGTGGTCATCGTTGCGTTTTTGATTTGGTCGTAGAATTTGTTTTTCTCAGAATTTTTTCTTGGCACGAATCCCAAGAATGCGAATTGCAAACTATCGAATCCACTTCTCACCAAAGCAGTAATTGCAGCACTTGCACCTGGTAGCACTTCAATATCTACACCTCGATCAATCGCCTTTTCTAGTAAAATTTGTCCAGGATCACTGATAGAAGGCATTCCCGCATCACTTACTACTGCGCAATTTATATTTTCCAATAAAATTTTGCCGATAATTTCTTCTGATCTGCTTTGTTCGTTATGTTTGTGATAACTTACAAGAGGCGTTTTGATGTCATAATAATTCAGTAGTTTCGATGTGTTTCTGGTATCTTCACAATAAATCACATCCACATTTTTCAAAACATCTAACGACCTCAAAGTCATATCAGCCAAGTTCCCAATAGGAGTTGGCACGACGTAAATTTTAGACTTTTGTAATTCCATATATATTCATCACTTCTTCCGTGTAGTCTTCGTCATTATAAATAATCAGATTTTTCTCAAAGGTTAAGAATGGTTTCTGATTTTTCACAAATTGTATCATAACTAGATTGGGCTTATCATCAATTCTTGATTGCACAAACCTAATTCTCTTTGCTTCCATATTATATTTTCTTGCAATACTTAATAAATCGACCAATCTCTCACATCTATTTATCATAAATAAAGACCTATTAGATTTGAGCTTCAACTTTGCAAATTCAAATAAATCTTCCAATTTCATCTCATTATCGTATCTCGATGTATGAAAATTAGTATTTTTGTTAGAAATACCATGACCATTTTTTTGATAAGGAGGGTTAACTATTATATTGTCGATTGAATCATTTTTGATGTAGACATTTTTAAAATCATCATTGATAATATCGACATTTTCCAAATTATTAATCGCGATTGTTTCAGCCAACATATCTGCAACATCTTTTTGAATTTCAATTCCGATGCATTTTGACAAATTATACATTGCATTACATCTCAACATCAATATTCCTGTCCCACAGCCAATATCAATTAGATTGGTGCCTTTTTTCATTTTTGCAAAATCTGTGAGTAAAATGGAATCAATCGTAAAAGAAAATTTCTCATCATCGGCAATTATTTTTAAATCTGTTTTTGGTATAAAATGTTCTCTTTTCATATTAAAAAAATAGACCACTCAAAAATGAGTAGTCTAATTCTCCCCTAAAATTAGCAGTCTTGATGTGGAGCATCTACTGGACATACGTCAGCACAAGAACCACAATCGATACATGCGTCTTGATCAATTGTATAAATGTCCCCTTCAGAAATACAATCTACTGGACATTCAGGTTTACATTGTCCGCAAGCGATACAATCGTCAGAAATTTTATAAGCCATATTGCTTTACCCCCTTGTAATTTTAGAGCGTATTATGTATTTATGCTCTACAATCATTATTACACACTATTGGAATAAATGCAAGTGTTTAATGACATTTATGATTACATCCACCGCATTTATTAAAATCAATTAATTCGTCGACATTCACTTGAACTAATTCTTCAGTTTGATCCTCTGTCATGACCTTTACCTTTACAGATTCCAAAAGAGTATTAGTTTCAGTCACAACTCCTTCTCCCATCTCAGTAGTAACTTTTTGACCAACATGTGGCATTTTCTTTAATTTGCATTCATAGCCTTCTTGCTCATAATTCAAACAGCACATAAGTCTTCCACAAAGCCCACTGATTTTTGAAGGATTGAGAGATAATGATTGGTCTTTTGCCATTTTAATACTAACTGGATTGAAATTTCTCATATATCTGTTGCAGCAGCATCTTTGACCACAAGGACCAATTCCTCCTGCAATCTTCGCTTGATCTCTCACTCCAATTTGTCTCAATTCTATTCTGATTCTGAAAATTCTCGCTAATTCTTTTACTAATTCCCTAAAATCAACTCTTTCATCTGAAGTAAAATAAAAAATAACCTTATTGTTATCAAATGTATATTCACAGTCCACTAATTTCATATCCAAGCCGAATTCTTTTACCTTTTCTTTGCAGACTTCGATAGATTCCTTAGCTTTCTTCTTATTTTCCATATAAATATAATCATCTGCACTATCAGCCAATCTTATGATTGGTTTAAGATCAGACGATAATTCTTTTTCATTTATTTCAAAATTTTCTTTTACAACAACCCCATACTCAATACCACGAGCAGTCTCTACAATTACATGATCTCCTAGTTTATATTGAAGATTATTGGAGTCGAAGTAATACACTTTACCAGCTTGTCTAAAACTAACACCAGTTACATCAAGCATAGTTTTCCTCCATTATATACAATAAAAGCTCTTCCATAGAAAGCTCAAAATTCGCATTAACTTTAAAATATCCTCTTACAGACTCAATCTTGTCCAAAGTATCCACGATAATTCTCTCATTTGCCTTTGGATATTTCTTGTACAATTTCACAAAATCTTTATTCAAAGAAGAATCATCCTTAGTCTTCACAAATTTCAAAAACGACGAATAAAACTCCATCAAAAAATCAAACAATACATCTGTGTCTTTTTGAAAATCTGACAAATATTCCTTAGAATCTAACATTGTAAGAAGATTTTGCCCCATAGATTTATCCAAAATGTCCAAAGCTATCGTATAATCAAATTTTTCATTTTCTTTTTCACTTAGATAATTAATTACTTGGCATCTGGAAATAATAGTTTTGAGAAGTTTATTCTTATTGTCTGTAAGTAATATAAAATACACAAAAGGCTTTGGCTCTTCCAAATTTTTTAAAAGAGCGTTAGAAGCCTCTGTCCTCATCAAATCAGCCTGTTTTATCAACACGACCTTGTTATTAGATTCAAAAGGCTTTGTGGATACAAATTTTGAAATATCTCTGATTTTGTCTATGGTTATAGAATTTTTCTCAGGTTCTATAACCAACAGATCGGATAACTTATCTCTGTCAAACTTCAACTTCAAATTTGAATTACTAACAAGTAAATTGTATATCAAAGCCTCAGCATCATAATTTATTTCGCTTAAATTCTCACCATATAGTAAATATTGGTTAGAAATTTTATTATTCTTGACTTGATTTATCAAAGTTTTGTTTTTCGGTAACATTAAAACTTTTTAAAATCCTCTAAATCCATAACGAAAATATTAGCCTTTGATTCATTATCAGACTCAATATCATTTTCGTCACATACTTTTTTAATCAAATCTAAAATAGATTGTTCTTTTTCCACATCAGTACCTATCAACATTGTAGTATTTCCTTTTTTCAAAAAACCACCAGTTGATGATAATTTAGTAGAAGAAATTTTATTCTCCAACAATTCTTTTGAAAGAATATGACTCAAGTCATCTTCCATAATTACAACTATAAGTTTCATAAAATCACCTAAAATCTCAAATACTTATCTACTTCTAGTAAAAATACAGTAGCTCCACCTACCATAACCTCTACAGGATATGATATGTAGTTAGTTCCTGGCATACTAACAGAAAGCATTGAAGTTGTAGTTTCTCTTGATTTGCAATCATTTTCAATGATTTCCAAACATTTATCTACATTTTCATCTTCAGTACCTATTAACAAAGTGCTGTTTCCTGTCTTCAAAAATCCGCCAGTTGAAGCCAACTTTGTAATTCTAAAACCAGCTTCAGTAAGATCTGCATTTAAATTATATACATCTTGATCTTGAACAATTGCAACAACTAGTTTCATAAAACATTTCTCCTTTTTAAAACTTTTATACATTGACTAAATACGTCTTCTACAGATTGAGTTGCATCAATAATTTCTATATTCTTTTCAGAATTTAGAATCTCTTTATATCCATTATATACCCTTTCATGGAAATTATTACCCTCTTTTTCAAGTCTATCTGCTGTATCCAAGGAAGATTTTCTCTTCAAAGTAGTAATAGGATCTACATCAAAAAACAAAACGAAATCAGGAAACACTCCATTTATACCAAATTCATTAATTTTTCTAACATTTTCAATTCCCAAATCTCTTCCTACACCTTGGTATGCAAGGGAAGATATAAGAAATCTATCACACAAAACAATTTTATTCTCGTTTAATGCAGGTAGAATTGTTTCTTCAACATGTTGTGCCCTAGAAGCTGCATATAACAAAGCTTCTGTTCTATAGCCCATTTCGGTGTTTTCAGTATCAAGTATCAAATTCCTGATCTTTTCAGCAATGGGACTTCCACCAGGCTCTCTAGTTTTAATTACATCGTAATTATTCTCGATTAAATAATCGTAAACTTTTTGAATTATGGTTGATTTCCCACTGCCGTCAGGACCTTCAAAAGTAATAAACATAATTTATCCTATAAAAAAAGCGAGTTAACTCGCTTTATTTTTTCTATTTATTATTCTGCGTCTTCTTCTTCAGTTTCACCAACTGTTGGAACATCTGCAGATACTTCTTCATCTTCATCATCAATTACTTCTTCTTTTGGTTCAGATAATGAACATACTGCTTCAGTTTCGTCTTCAAGAACTGTTATGTCAGCATTTTTGAATACATCCAAATCCTTTACTTCGAAAGTATCGCCAATTTGCATATCAATAACTGATACAACAGCTTCGTTTGGTAAGTTCTTTGGTAAACATTCGATTTCGATTTCGTCCAAGAATTGCATCAATACAGATGGTTGAACTCTGATTTCATCTCTTCCTTCTAATACAACTGGAATAGTAAAGTTTGCAACTTCTCCCATTTTGATTGCTTTGAAATCAACGTGAACATATTGATTTTTAAATGGATGCTTTTGAACTTCTCTTATGATTACAGTGTGATCTTCACCATCAACTTTAACATCGATTAAGCTTGAAGTTCCTGCCATTAAGTGAACTTTTCTTAATTCTTTTTCATCAACACATACATTAATTGGTTCTAAGTCTTTTCCGTAAATAACTCCTGGAACCATTTCTTTTACTCTTAATTTTCTAACTGCGTTAGAGCCAACTTTGTCTCTTTTTTGCATATCTAATTTATAGTTAGTCATTTATTTTCCTCCTAAGTAATCTAAAATCTCTATTAATTATACCAAATAAGTGATTTCTTCGCAACAAATTTAATATTTTAGTTGATAATTTCTTGCTAGATAACAAAATAATATAAAAATAAAACAACCAATCCCGGAACTCCAAAAATACCGACAATTAACATATCAATCAAATTATATGGAATATGCATATTAAAAAAACTTAAGAAAATATTTAAAATAAAAATTCCTACAAAACCAGAAAGGGCATGCATCCCCAATTTAAAAGAAATCTTAAAGAATAACGCCAAAATCGCAACGCTAATTAATACAATTATAATTGTAGCTGTGCTCATTAAAATCAACTCCTCTTGTTTATTTAAATAATTTTTTGGGTATAAACCATTTGAATGAAAATGAAATTATAAGGAGGTCTATAACATGGACAAAAGACAAGAAACAACATTTGGAAACAACCCTGTGACATTATTAGGAACTAAAGTAAACGTAGGAGATAAAGCTTCCGATTTCACTTGCTTAAACGCAGAATTAAAACCAGTAAAATTATCTGATTATGACGGAAAGAAAAAATTAATTTCTGTAGTACCATCGATCGATACTGGCGTTTGCGAATTCCAAACAAAAGAATTTAACAAAAAAGCTAGTGAATTTGACAACACAATTATATTTACAATTAGCTGTGATTTACCATTTGCACAATCAAGATTCTGTGCAGCTGAAGGAATCGACAACCTATTAGTCCTAAGCGATCACAAAGATTTAGATTTTGGTTTGAAGTATGGTTTCGTTATGGAAGAATTCCGTCTTCTTAACAGAGGTATTGTAATTTTAGATGAAAACAACGAAGTTAAATACGTTGAATACGTAAAAGAAAATACAAATCACCCTGATTACGATAAAGCTATAGAAGCCTTAAAATCACTTTAATAAATTATATCATACAAAAATAAAATAAAATTTTCAAAATGTATACAATATGATTAAGTTTTTTAAACAAAGCCTCACAAAAAGTGAGGCTTTGTTTTTTGCAAAAAATTAAGCCTAATCTCATAAGAAATTAGGCTTATTGTAAGCTATTTGTTTTGGTTACTTTAGCATATCCAAGATATATTCTTTTTCAACCATACCTACAGTAGATTTTATGATTTCTCCATCTTCAAATACTAATATTGTAGGAATACTCATTACTTTGTATTTTCTGGAAATTTCTTGTGCTCCATCTACATTTAGTTTACAGATTTTGATGTTTTCGTCTTTGTTTTCTTCATCAATTTCTTCAATTATTGGAGCAAGTCCTTGGCATGGTCCACACCAATCCGCATAGAAATCCACCAAAATTTTACCTTTTGCTTGAATTACTTCTTCATCAAAGTTTTCATTGTTTAAATAAATCATATTTCACCTCTAATTATTGTTATCACTGTTGTCGTTGTTGTCATTATTTCTGTCATTTTGATTATTATTTTGTCCATTATCTTCAGAATTTTGATTGTTATTTCTATTTTTGTCAGAGTTTTCTGAGTTTTCATCATCTGAATTATCTCTGTTATTATTTGAGTTATCATTGTCTGTTTTTCTCTCAGAGTTTTCTTCTGAATTTGATGGCTCTTTTTCTTCGTTGTTTTGCTTGTCGCCATCTTCTTTGTTGTTATCAGTGTTTGTTACATTTTCATCTGCAACTTTAAGATATTCTTCCAAAGTTAGATTTTGATCGTGAAGAATTTTAGCCAAATCAATTCCAACATATCTGAAGTGCCATGGAGCAAAGCTTAAGCCTGTTATATCTTTCTTTCCTTCAGGATATCTTAATACGAAACCGTATTTATAAGCATTGTCCATCAACCACTTGTATTCTTTTGATTTTGAGAAATCTAATTTGTATTTAAGTGTGTAATCTTCACCTATCAAATCATAAGCAAGCCCTGTTTGATGTTCAGAAGTACCAGCTTTTACGAATTTTACATCTTCTACATCTTCTAACTTAGATTGTTGTTCGAATGATCTATAATCGCTTACACTTCTTAGTATTACACCGTCTTTGTTCGCATCATTAACCATTAAAGTAAATGATTTACGAGCGTCTTCATCAATACCTGGATCGTAATCTGATGGCAATGTGTAGTCGCTGTTTACAATCAAAACGCCTTTTATTACTTTGAATTGATTTTTGTTTTCTATATCTGACAAATCAGATTTTAAAATATATCCTTTTTTTCCATTATACACTACGTATGAGAAATCTCCTTGATCTGAGTAATACTTTACATATGCATTGTTAGGGATTTGTTCAAGGACAGTGGATACTTTTTCGCTCTTTTCATACAAATTAGTCATTTTATTTGTCTTTGAGAACTTAACTAATGATTGAACAATCGGTTGCGGTTTTACTGGTGTTTGGTTAGTTATTGTTGTTTGTTGTTTTGGTTTTGCGTTATTTTTATTTGCAACCTTCTTAACCGCGAAAACTATTAAAAGTATCAAAACTATTGCCACGATTGCGGAAATAATTCTTCTTCTTCTCAACTTTTTCTTTCTAGCTATTCTTTTTTGTCTAGCTATTCTTTTTCTTTCCATTTCAACCATTTCTGGAGTCAAAACTATTGTTTTGCCCATGTCTTGTTCATGATTGTAACTATTTCTTTGTCGTCTCATTTCTCTACGATTTTTCTCGGCGTTTTTCTTTCTGCGTCTCATTTCGCTTTCTGAAACTCTGCCGCTTGAAAAATCGTATTTTTTATTAATATCACTGTAGCTTGATTTTCTTTTCTTGTCAGCCATATTCCACCTCTTTTATTGATGTTCTACATCCGGAGTATAATTTGGTACGATCTTTTGCAATTGTTCTACAATTACTAACTTAGAGTTTTGTTCTGTAGTTTTCTTCAAATCCACTAAGTCGTCAGATAATTTTTCTATATCGTGAACCACCGGTTCTTCTACAAATATCATATCATATTTTGTCTTACTTATATTATTAGCTTCAATCAAAGTTTCTTCGTAAAGTTTCTCTCCAGGTCTAAGTCCCGTAAATTCTATCTTGATGTCTTTGTCCAATTCCAAACCTGATAACTTTATCAATTTTTTAGCCAAATCTACTATTTTAACAGGATCCCCCATATCTAACACAAATATTTCTCCACCTTCTGCCATTGCTCCAGCTTGCATAACAAGTTGACAAGCTTCAGGAATTGTCATGAAATATCTAATGATATCTTTATGAGTAACAGTAACTGGTCCACCTTCTTGAATTTGCTTTTTGAATAGTGGAATTACTGAACCATTTGATCCAAGCACGTTTCCAAATCTAACTGCCACATACTCTGTTTTAGAAATTTGATTTTTAGATTGTACTAATAGCTCACAAATTCTCTTTGTGCACCCCATTACAGATGTCGGATTAACCGCCTTATCTGTAGATATTAATACGAATTTCTTGACGTTATGAATATCGCAACAATCTATTATATTTTTCGTTCCAAATACATTGTTCAAAACAGCTGCTTGTGGTGAATGTTCCATCAAAGGAACGTGTTTGTGAGCTGCAGCGTGGAACACAACATCTGGTTTGTGAATTCCAAAAATCGCATTCATTCTATCGAAGTTTCTTATAGATTCTATAATAACATCAATTGGTGCATCAGGATCATTTCTCAAAATTTCATTTTGTATATCATAAGTAGTGTTTTCATAGATATCAATCATCACCAATTTTTTTGGTTTATATTTTAATATTTGTCTACAAAGCTCACTACCTATTGATCCACCTGCGCCAGTTACCATTACGACTTTATCGTTCAAAAATTCATTAAGAATTTCTTTATCCAATACTACTTGGTCACGTCCAAGCAAGTCTTCGATTTGAACATCTCTTAAATCTTTCAAATCAACCTTGGAATCTATAAATTCATAATAACCAGGCATTATTTTAACTTTTGCATTAAGCTTTTCGCATTCATTAAGAATTTGTTTCTTTCGTTCTGAATCTATAGTTGGTATCGCTAGAACAATTTCTTCAACGTTGTACTCATGTGCCTTTTTAACAATATCACTTGTATCACCAACAACCGGAACCGAAGATATGCTTTTGTTTATTTTCGTATTATCATCGTCAAGTATACACACAGGTTTAGATTTCATTTCAGGATGATTTAGCATCTCACGAACAATCAAAACCCCAGCTGCACCTGCTCCTATTACCATTGAATTAACTTGTCCTTCGATAGTTTGTTCGACAGCTGATTTTTTATCAGTTTGAGTTCTTGCAATCATACGAACTATTAAAATCAATACAACTTCAAAAACAAGTGCAATCAAAAAGCTTGATCTTGGAAGTGTTGATTTTACCAAAATCAAAAACAATGAAGAACCGACACTTGCAATAGCAGTGTACACACCAGCTTTTAAGTAGTCTTCAAATGTTGCATATCTCCACATTACCTTGTACATTTTGAAAATAAAAAGTATCAAAATTTGTATTATTGTAACTACGGCTGCATATTTAAGATAGTAACTCATGTATCTTGAAGGTACTTGTCCGTCAAATCTTAAAAGCAATCCTACAACATACGATATATTGATAATTATAGCATCTAAAATTGCCAATACTATATTTCTGTATTTATTCATTTTAACTCCTCTGACAAATATTACTTATCGTATTCATTATACCATAAATACAAGATAAAATTATTTGGAAAATGACTTTTATCGTTTAAATCTCAACTCTCCAATTAAAGTTATCTTCAATCTTTCCAAATTGTAAATTAGTTAATGTTTCATAAACGTGAAGGCTAGTTTTTCCGATTTGACCATCGTTAATAATCATTTCATATTCATCATACAATAGCTTTCCAACTGGACTGATAACAGCTGCAGTTCCGGTTCCAAATATTTCTAGAAGCTCTCCATTTTTGTAATAATCTACGATATCGTCAATGGAAATTCTTTCTTCTGAAACTTCCATACCTTCGTATCTTAGTAATTCGATAACAGATTTTCTAGTTATTCCTTCCAAAATACTTCCGTTAATCATTGGCGTTATAACTTTATCTTTTAGCACAAAGAATATATTCATCGCACCGACTTCTTCGATGTATTTTCTTTCTACACCATCTAGCCATAAAACTTGTGAATAACCCCTATCGTGAGCAATATCTTGGCTTTTCATACTAGCAGCATAATTTCCACCAGTTTTTGCCATTCCCATTCCGCCTCTTACAGCTCTCACATAATCTTTTTCTACATAAATACTAACAGGGCTCAAACCATTTTTGTAATAAGATCCGCTTGGAGAAGCTATTATGATAAGTTTGTATTCATTACTAACTTTTACTCCTAATTGTGCATCAGTTGCAATGATAAAAGGTCTGATATACAATGAGCAACCTTCTTCTTCAGGTATCCAATCTCTTTCCAAATCGACAAATTTGTACAAATATTCCAAAACTTTTTCTTCATCGATTTGTGGAATACACAATCTATCATTGCTTTTATTTAATCTTTTTAAATTTTCTAATGGTCTAAACAAATATACTTTCCCATTATTTTTATAAGCTTTCATTCCTTCAAAAACAGTTTGTCCGTAATGAAAAACCATAGAAGAAGGATCCAGACAAATATCTTGGTAAGGAACTATCCTTTCATAGTGCCAACCTTTTTCTTTGTCGTAATCTATTACTAACATGTGATCTGTAAATATTTTTCCAAATCCCAATTCTTCACTATTAGAGTATTTTTGTTTTGGTGTTGTTGTTTTTTCAATTTTTAAACTCATTTATATCTCCTTATATGTAAAAAAAGCTACCATCAAGGTAGCTTAATTTTGTCTTATTCAGCACTGTATGGTAATAGTGCAACTTGTCTAGCTTTTTTGATAGCATCAGTTATTTGTCTTTGATGTTTTGCGTTTAATCCAGTTACTCTTCTTGGTAAAATCTTACCTCTTTCGCTGATATAGTTTTTAAGCATATTTACATCTTTATAATCAATAACTTTTGTTTTATCCTTTTGGAATGGATCTATCTTTTTTCTAGGTCTAAATCTTCTTTGCATATCTTTAAAACCTCCTACTATTAGAATGGAAGTTCGTCAATATCAGTCGGAACTGCATTGTCTCCCATTCCGAAATCGTCATTACTCTTATGAATATCGTTTGAATTTTGGAAATTATTGTTTTGGAAAGAATTATTGTTGAATGATTGGTTATTGTTGTAACCTTGATAGTTACCTGAATTTGGTTGTGAATTACTTGATTCAACAAAATCAAATTGATCGACAATTACATCAGTTGTATAAATTCTTTGTCCTTGTTGGTTTTCATAAGATCCCGTTTGAATGTGACCTGTAATAGCAATTCTATTTCCTTTGTGGAAATATTGTCCAATAACTTCTGCAGTCCTTCCAAAAGCAACGCAATTGATAAAATCCGCAGTTGGTTGATTGTTGTTTTCAGCTTCCATTCTTTTTTCTTTAGATAATCTTCTATCTACAGCAACACTAAATCTAGCGTTAGCTAATTGAGTATTCGCTGAATATCTCACTTCAGGGTCTCTTGTCAATCTACCCATCAAACTAACATTATTCAAAACATTTCCTCCTCTTACGATTATTGTTCGTCTACTCTAACAACCATGTATCTAATGATTTGGTCGAATAATCTACATCTTCTTTCGATTTCCTTAACAAATTGTGGATCTAAATCGAAGTTTACAATATAATAGTATCCTTCTTTAATGTAGTTAATTTCATAAGCTAATTTTCTTTTTCCCCAATCGTGAACTTCTTCAAGTTTACCATTTTCGTCAATTACTTGTTGAATTCTTGAGAATACAGTATTTCTGTCTTCTTCTGATAATTCTGGCTTAAAGATTAGCACTAATTCATATTTATTCATATGACACCTCCTTGTGGTCTATTTGGCCCCTATCCGGAGCAAGGATTTACCTATATATATTACCATAATCTTATAAGAATTACAACAAATTCCCAAAATATTTTTTAGTTTTTTTGATTTGCTAGAATGGCTTTATCTATTATAATATAAATATGAAATTCATTTTAAGGAGGCATCTTATGGATAAGAAATTTATACCAGAAGTAAAATCTAATTTGAGACACAGAATGGTACATATTCCAGAAGCTATGTATAAAGCATCTGGCATAACAGTTTTAGGTAAAAGAATAAAAACTCTTGTCTTCACAACAGACATTGCAATAATTAATAATACAAATGGCCACGCAATAATGGCAGTATATCCTTTCACACCAACATTATCAATCACAAATGCTATTATAATGTCTTCAAGTCTCCCAGTTTTTGCCGGAGTAGGTGGTGGAATTACATCTGGAATTAGAAGTGTAAATATGGCATTACAAGCAGAAATGTTAGGAGCTTACGGAGTAATCGTAAATGCCCCAATGAAAAACGAGACTATTGTTCAGATGAAAAAAGTTTTAGACATTCCTATCGTCGCTACAATCGTATCTGCATACGATGATATCGAAGGAAAAATCAATTCTGGTGCAGATATTTTAAATGTATCCGGTGGAAAGAAAACTGCATTTTTAGTTGAAGAAATCAGAAAAAAAGTTGGATATGAATTTCCAATAATTGCAACAGGCGGTGATAATGAGCAAAATGTTATCGATACGATAAATGCTGGAGCGAATGCTTTAAGTTATACTCCCCCAACATCAGCAGAAATTTTCCACGAAGTAATGGCAAATTACAGACAAGATATGAGAGAAAAGCAAGATGAGTAGAAGCATAGATACAAAAGAACTCATAAAAATCGCTTTATTTAGTGCGCTAATAATAATTGGATCTTATATAATAATTCCACTATTTCCAGTTCCTATTTCCTTACAAAGTTTGTTCGCAATATCATCTGGATATTATTTAAGCAAAAAATACGCGAATATGTCAGTTTTATTGTATATTGTATTAGGGCTTATTGGTCTTCCTGTTTTTGCGGGAGGAAAGGGTGGTATACAAGCAATATTTTCACCTAGCTTTGGTTATGTAATAGGATTTTTAGTACAAACTTTTTATGTAAAATTCAAAAATAGAAATCTTACGAAACTAAACCTTTTTATTATGTTCATGGTCTCATCACTTATAATTTACGCTTTTGGTGTGATATACATGGGAGTATTGTTCAAATTATCTAATAAACAATTCGACTTATGGAAATTATTATTCACTGGTATGATAGTCTTCTTACCTGGGGATATGTTAAAAGCTTTGGTTTTTAGTTTTGTTACGAATAGAGTAGAAAAATACATTTAAAAAAGTCATACAAGTTTGATATTAAAATCAAATTTGTATGACTTTTTTTATTCTGTAATTTCTTTTAATTTCCCAAATATTTTGTAGTCCACATTTTTAAGCTCATTGATGTTTTTTGCCCCTAGCATTACCATAAGCATTTTTAATTTATAAATCAAGCTATCCAAAAATTCCTTAGCAAATTCATAACCACCATGCATTAAATAAGATAATACTTCGCCACTCATCGCTGTCATATCTGCACCAAGGACTAATGCTTTTACAATATCAATTGATGTTTTTATTCCACCACTTGCAATCAAAAACAAATCGTCAGGCTTATCTTGCATGTCCAATAAAATCTTCGCTGTAGGAATTCCCCAACAGTAAAATTCAGAAAATTCCATATCGAATCTTCTATTATCTTCTATTTCAGAAAAATTTGTTCCACCAAAACCAGCAATATCAATGTATCTAACACCCAAATCGTATAAATCATAGATTGTTTTTTTGCTCATTCCGTAACCTACTTCTTTTACGATTATAGGCACATCTACATTTTCTACTATATTTTTAATGTTATCTTTTATTCCGGAAAATTCTCGGTCTCCTTCTTCCATAATCAACTCTTGAATTGGATTTAAGTGAAGGCCAAACATATCAGAGTCTATCATCTCAATTGCTTTTTGAACTGATTCCAAGCTTTCTCTTGCAGAAAGATTTCCTATTACGATGTTTTCGTTCTTAATCAAATTTTCACGTACAAGTTCAAAACTTTCAATCGCTTCATCTTCAACAAGACCTATTTTTTGACTACCAACTGCCATTGGAATATTGAATGTTTTACACAATCTAGCCAAATCTTCATTGATGTCACAACAGGAATCTCCGCCCCCAGTCATGGCGTTTATCATAAAAGGATAGTCGATTTTTTTGCCGTTAAATTCTATCGACAAATCGACATCATTCAAATCTAATTCTGGTAGTGATGTATGCTCCAAATACACACAATCAAATAAATTGTTGCCCTTGTATTCTGATTTTAAATAGTTTTCAATGTGTTCTTGCTTTCTTTCCACAAAAATACCTCCAAAAAACAAAACCGCTAATTATTTTGTGATTCTTCCTCATCTTCTTTTTTATCATTGTCTTCATTAGTGGTTTGATCATCCAGTTTGTATTCAGCAAATAATCTATCTACAATTTCTGGTAATTGTTCTTCATCAGCCATATACCAACTAATTCCGTCATTCTTATATTCTCCTGGTAGTATATAGCTATGTATTTTGCTAGATGAAAAGTTCGGAAGTTTTGTGAGATAAGATGTCATATCTCCCAATGGAATATTTGTCTTTACATCTCTTTTGAAAATTTCAACCATCTTTGGCATTTTAGTAATATTTGCTGGGCTCAATAATTGATCCAACAATGTTTTTATAAAATAATGTTGATTTTCAATTCTTGCTTCATCTGATCCACCCAATGGATGACGAGCTCTTACATATTGCAACGCTTCATCTCCGTTAAGTTTTGATTTTCCTTTTGGGATACGGATATGTCTTGATTCGACAACTATTTCAGCTGGTGAATCAACTTCAACTCCACCCATAGCATCTACGATGTGTTCTACACTATCAAAATCAACTTCAACGTAATAATCCAAATCTATTCCCAATAAATCTCTCAACGCTTTTAAAGATCCCTTTGCTCCTTCATAAGCATGGGCTGCATTTACTTTGTGGATATTTCCATTCAATCTAATTTGAGTATCTCTTGGCACAGACAGTATGTCCACATTACCAGAATTAAAGTTAACTTTGCAAACCATTATAGTATCAGATCTTTGATGATCTGTTGTGCTTACTTCTTTGTCAATTCCTAATAGGACAAACAAAAATTCATCCGGTATATTTTGTTCAATTACATTGTTTTTTCCTAATTCATCGCCTTTAATATCAGAGCCAGTTGTTTTTAAGCTTCCCAAAAATTTACCAGCACCGAAATAAACTCCCAAAAATAGTGCTAGCGAAATAAAAAAGACAATAACAGCTCTTTTTTTCATTCTTTCCTCCAATTACTTTCTTAATGAACAAAGCACTCGGATTCACCGGTGCTTTGTCTTAACACTTATTTAATTATATCAAAAACAATGAAAATTTACATTAAATTTGATTTTTTGTAAGTTTTAATTATTAATTTTCTCCTTTGCTTGTGAAAGCATAAGTTTAATTCTATTAATTTGGTTTACTTCACTTGCACCAGGATCGTAGTCAATTGGAATTATGTTTGCTTGTGGATACAATTGTCTAATTCTCTTAATGACTCCTTTTCCCGTGATATGGTTAGGAAGGCAACCAAATGGTTGGATACATACAATGTTATTAGCGTTTATATGAATTAATTCTATCATTTCTGCAGTTAACAACCATCCTTCACCATATTGATTTCCTAGCGATACAACTTCTTGTGCGTAATCTTCCAGTTCTTGTATCTTAAGTGGATGAGTAAACTTCGATTTGATTAATTGGTTTCTGATGTATTTTCTGTAATGTTCAATCAAATTTACTCCCATATTGCACATGAATCCTGTGAATTTTGATTTGGATAAGAAGTTTCCCTTATGGTATTCATTTCTCAAGCAATAAAGTACAAAATCTGTCAAATCAGGCATTACTACTTCGCAGCCTTCTTTTTCCAATAAATCTTGCAAATTATTATTGGCTTGAGGAAGATATTTTACTAGAATTTCTCCTACAATACCAACTTTTGGTTTTTGTATATCCAATAATTCTATTTTTGAAAAATCTTCAATAATTTCATCGACAGTTTGTCTAAATAGTTTTGAACTTGATTTCAAAACTCTCTTTTGACATTCTTCAATCCATTTTTGTTTTAAAGTATCAGTTTCTTTTTCCTTTTCGTAGGCTCTTGTGAAGTTTGATAATCTCATTATCAAGTCCCCATATAATACTGCAACAATCATTTTTTGTAATACTAATGGAGAAAGGTTAAAGCCTTCGTTTGTTTCGATATTTTGCCAAGAAATAGCAATTACAGGAATATTTTCATATCCCGCTTCTTTTAATGCTTTTCTTATGAAACCAACATAGTTACTTGCTCTGCATGCTCCACCAGTTTGACTCATTAACAAAGCTAGTTTGTCAGTGTCATATCTACCAGAATTTATAGCTTCCATCATTTGTCCAACAACAGTTATAGATGGATAGCAAGCGTCGTTGTTTACATATTTTAATCCCTCGTCGATTACTTTTGAATTAACATCTTTCAAAAATTCCACTTTATAGCCATTATCTTTGAATAAAGATTCCATTATTTCAAAGTGATCCGGCGCCATTTGCGGTGCTAGGATTGTGTATTCTTCTTTCATTTTCTTAGTGAATTCAACTTTTTCAACGTGATATGATTTTTTCACATTTGGAACGAAGTTTTTCTTTTCAAGCGCTTGTATCAATGATCTTATTCTGATTTTAACGGCACCTAAGTTACTAATTTCATCGATTTTTAATACAGTGTAGATTTTTCCTTTAGCAGACAATATTTCATTAACTTGATCTGTAGTTACAGCATCAATTCCACAACCGAATGAATTAAGTTGAACCATTTCCAAATCTTCACTGTTTCCAACAATTTCTGCTGCTCTGTAAAGTCTAGAGTGATATACCCATTGATCCAATACTCTCAAATCGCTATCAACGTCATCATCATAATCAATTATAGAATCTTCTGATAAAACTCCAAGACCTAATGAAGTAATCAGTTCAGGAATTCCATGATTTATTTCTGAATCAACGTGATAAGGTCTACCAGCTAACACAATTGCTTTTTTGCCCATTTCACGAATTTTGGACAAAGCTTTCTTCCCTTCAACCTTTACATCTTTTCTGTATTTTTCAAGTTCATCCCACGCTCTATCAACGCTGTTTGAAATATCCTTATCAGAAAGTCCTAGCTCTTTTAATTCGTCGATAAGTCTTGTTTTTAATTTATTTTTATCTTGGAATGATATGAATGGGTTGAAATACTTCGTGCTTTTCAATCCATCGACATTATTTTTAATAACTTCCGGATATCCAGTAACTACTGGACAGTTAATGTGATTATTCGCCTTATCGTATTCTTGTTTTTCGAAAAATACTGAAGGATAGAATATCATATCGACATTTTTTTCTAACAAATCTTCAATGTGACCGTGAACTAATTTTGCAGGATAGCAACATGTTTCACTTGTAATAGAAGAAATTCCTTTTTCGTAAATTTCTCTTGATGATTTAGAAGACAACACAACTCTGTATCCTAAATTCGTGAAGAATGTATGCCAGAACGGATAATTTTCGTACATATTCAACACTCTAGGAATTCCTACAGTCGCTCTTGCTTTATCTTCTGGAATACTCTTATATCCAAATAATCTCTTGTTTTTATATTCGTACATATTTGGAAGCTTGTCTTTTTTATCCAGACTAATTCCAGCTCCTCTTTCACATCTATTTCCAGTTACAAACTTTTTGCCATTTGCAAATTTGTTGATAGTTAATTTGCAATGGTTAGAACAATATTTACATTCTGCTTGTTCTTGAGTATATTCAAATTTTTCAAGTTCGTCTTCAGATAAAATCGTAGAATATCCTGTTGATTTTTCTTTTGCAATCAAAGCCATTCCCATAGCTCCCATAAGTCCCGAAATATTTGGTCTTGTAGGAACTTTACCTGTAATTTTTTCGAAAGCTCTTAGTATTGCATCACCGTAGAATGTACCACCTTGAACTACAATGTGTTCTCCTAATTTTGATGGATCTCTAAGTTTAATAACTTTTTGGATTGCGTTTTTAATAACTGAATAACACAAACCCGCTGCAATATCACTGACACTAGCGCCTTCTTTTTGAGCTTGTTTTACTTTAGAATTCATAAATACTGTACATCTTGAACCTAAATCTACAGGATTCTCTGATTCAAGTGCTTTTTGTTGAAATTCTTGTACAGATAAATTCAAACTATGAGCAAATGTTTCAATAAATGATCCGCAACCAGAAGAACACGCTTCGTTTAATTGAATCGAATCAATTATTCCATCATTTACATGCATAGCTTTCATGTCTTGACCGCCAATATCCAATACAAAATCAACATCTGGATCAAAATATCTTGCAGCAGTCAAATGCGCTATTGTCTCTACTTCACCAAAATCGACCGACAAAGCTTGTTTTATAAAATCTTCTCCATAACCTGTTATACCACTACTTGCAATTTTTTGGTTATCATTTAGTTTAGAATAAATTACAGATAATTGTTCCTTAACTAAATCAAGTGGATTGCCTTGGTTATTCGCATAAAAATCATATACAATATTGCAATCTTCATCAATTACTACAATTTTACTAGTAGTTGAGCCCGCATCAATCCCCAAATACAAGTTTCCTTGTACTTCTTCAAGATTTTTGAATTTCACGTTAGATTTCTTGTGATTTTCGTAAAATTCTTCTTTTTCATTCTCATTTTTAAATAACGGCTCAAGTATTAACTCATCGCTAATTTCTTGCTTTTTGTCATAAGATCTGTTCAACAAATCCTCATACTTCACAACTTCTCCATCCATTGATGCAATAGCTGCTCCCAATGCCACAAATACTTGAGCATTTTCAGGACTGTAGAATGTGTTCACACCATCATCTAGTGTCGTGATGAATCTATTTCTTAATTCTGATAAGAAATAAAGTGGTCCACCCAAAAATACGATATTTCCTTCAATAGGTCTACCACAAGCAAGATTTGATATTGTTTGATTGACAACAGATTGGAATACACTAACTGCCATGTCTTCTTTTGTTGCGCCTTGGTTTATCAAAGCTTGAATGTCAGTTTTTGCATATACACCGCATCTACTTGCAATCGAAAATATTTTCTTGTAATCTTTGGCTAATTCGTTAAGACCAGATGCATCCGTCTTTAACAAAGCTGCCATTTGGTCTATGAATGCTCCAGTTCCACCTGCGCAGATGGAATTCATTCTTTGTTCTACGTTTCCTTTTAAATAAGTTATCTTACTGTCTTCTCCCCCAAGCTCAATACACACATCAGCATTAGGGATATATTTTTTAATAGCTGTAGTTCCAGCCACAACTTCTTGTATAAATTCGATATTCAAATTATCTTCAACATACATTCCGCCACTTCCAGTGACCATAATTGTACAATCGCTGTTTTTGAACTCTGGATGTGAATCGTATGCTTGTTTAAGAACATTTTTGGTAGTTTCTTCTATGTCAGAACGATGTCTAGTGTATTCTTGAAATAAAATTTCGTAGTTTTCATTTATAATGACAAGCTTGACAGTAGTTGAACCTACATCTAATCCCATGTGGATTTTCATTGTGCTATTCCCTCCATATTCCTATACTAAGTAAGTATATTTCAAAAGCACAAAAACTTCAATAAATTTTTTTATGTATTGTATGTTTTAATTTTACTATTTATCTCAGAAATTACCTTCAATTTATCACAAGACCATTTAGGAAGATAAAGTTTTGGCTTGTAAGCATCTCCTGTCATTCGGTGCACAACTGTATCCTCATTTAAAATTTTGAAACTATCTACAACCCAATCAGTGTATTCATCCATCGTCAAAATTTTAAATTTATTTCGTAGATAATACTCGTACAACCTTGAATCTGTTTGTATATATAATGAATGAATTTTGATTCCCCAAATATCATGCATTTGCGTTTGATACACACTTTCCAAAAAATCATTCTCAGTTTCATATGGAAGGCCTGCTATTACATGCGAGATTACTTTAATGTCATTATCCATTAGTTTTTTTGCCATATCAAAATAAACATCATTGCTGTATGCACGGTTAATCAATTCTATTGTAGATTTTTTTGTAGATTGAAGTCCCATTTCAACCCACACATCCACCTGTTTGTTTATATCGCGCAAAAGTTTTATCTTCTCATCATCTAAACAGTCTCCTCTGGTGGCTATATCAAGTACCAGCACATTTTCGTTATCAATAGCATCTGAGTAAATTTTCCTAAGTTCATTTACTGGCTTGTAAGTATTGGTGAACGATTGAAAATACGCAATGAATTTGTCTGCTTTTTTCTTTTCAGATAATCTTTTAATTTGCAATTCGACTTGCTCCTTGATTGAATATTCATTAAAAGTAAATTCACCAGATCCACTTTCAGAACAAAAAATACAACCCTTAGAATTTTTTCTATTAGGACAACTGAATCCACCATCTAGCGGTAATTTGTAAACTTTCGTGCCGTATGTTTTTTTCAAATAATCACTTAATCTATTTATTTCTATTTTTTTCACGAATCCCCCTGAAAAAACTCTGCAACAATTCTACGCACTCTTTTTCCATGATACTTTTTACTTCTATTTTATGATTGAGTCCTTCGTAATCATTTAATGATAGTAAAGACCCACAAGCTCCTCTTTTTTTATCAAAAGCTCCGAACACAACTTTTGGTATCCTCGAATATATCAAGGCTCCGGTGCACATCACACAAGGCTCCAATGTCACATACATTGTGCAATCATCAAGCCTAAAATTTCCAATAACCTTAGTTGCTTGATTAATAGCTTTTAATTCTGCATGCATTGTCGCATTGTTATCTGTTTCCACACTGTTATAAGCTTGAGCAATTATTTCGCCATTTTTTACAATAACACATCCAACTGGAACTTCGTCCATACAAAATGCAATCTTCGCTTGTTCGATAGCTTTCATCATGAATTTTTCATCATTATTTTCCATAAATTATAAAACACCTTTCCTATCCGATTATATCAAATAGTTTGTGTTATTTAAATTTGAATACGGAAATTGTTTGTGATATTCTTTATATATAATGTAGTATTTAAGGAGGACTTATGTCAGAATCAAAATTTGAAGAGTTTCCATACGGAGAACTTGGAATCATAGCTATGAAAAACATTGAAGGTTTGGCAAAAGAAGTTGACGAACTTTTAATGAAAAAAAATGGTGCAACAGAAAGTTATTTATTAAAGATAACAGAATCCAGATTTAGTAACGGTGAAGGAAAAGTTACAATCGATGAATCAGTTAGAGGTCGTGATATTTTAATCATATCAGACGTTGGAAATTATGGATTGAAGTACAATATGTTCGGTGAACAAACTATAATTGGTCCAGATGAACACTTCCAAGATATCAAAAGAGTTATCTCCGCAATTAATGGAAAGGCTTCTCGTATCAATGTTATGATGCCTCTTTTATATGCATCTCGCCAACACAGACGTAAATCAAGAGAATCACTTGACTGTGCAATGGCACTTCAAGAATTAGAAGACATGGGAGTAGATGGAATTTATACATTTGATGTCCATGATCCAAACGTACAAAACGCAATCCCATTGATGACATTTGAAAACATCTATCCTACAGCAGAAATAGTTACTCACTTCTTAGAAAAAGAAAATATTACTACTGATGAATTAGACAAGAAAAACATGATTATTATTTCACCTGATACCGGTGCAATGGATAGAGCAATTTATTATTCTAATATTTTAAAACAAGACATAGGATTATTCTACAAAAGACGTGATTACACTAAAGTAGTCGATGGCAAGAACCCTATTATTGAACACAAATACATCGGACGTGAAGTAGAAGGCAAAGACATATTAATTGTTGACGATATGATTGCTTCTGGTGGATCTGTTATTGATATTGCAAAACAATTGAAAAAACAAAACGCAAACAGAATATTCTGCGCAGTAAGTTTCGCTTTGTTTACTGAAGGTCCTGACAAATTCGATCAAATGAATAAAGAAGGCTACATCGACGGAGTTTATTCTACAAACTTAACATACGTACCAGAGTCAATCAAAAACAAAGAATGGTTCCACGCTGTAGATATGAGCGAATTGATGAGCGAATTTATTCACCACATCAACAGAGAAGAATCTATCTCAGTTTTGTTAGATAAAACAAGAGGTATTAATATTTTATAAGGAGAAAATAATGAAATCATCTCATGGAGCAAATCTTTTTGAAATTCAAAAAGAATACGGATTTAATATAGATGAAATCAAGGATTTCAGTTCAAACGTCAATCCTTTGGGTCCAAGTCCTAAAGCGATGACTAAGCTTGAAAATAATCTTAATAAAGTCGGAGTGTACCCTGACCCAAATTACGATCAATTACTATCATCTATTGAAAAATACACCAATGTATCAAGAGACAAAATCTTGCTTACATCTGGTAGCACTAATTTGATTTCATCATTTATATCTCTAATCAATCCAAAAAACGCAATAATATTCAACCCTAGTTATTCTGAGTACGAAAGAGAACTCAACAAAATCAACTCCAATATAATTTCTTACAATTTGGATAAATCAAATGATTTTGCGATAGATTGTGAGAAATTATCGAGAATGATAAAAGAAAATGATGTAAGTCTTGTAATATTAACCAATCCTAATAATCCAACAGGATATGCTATTGAAAACAGAAAACTTGAAGAACTTATCAAATCAAGCAATTGCTATTTTATGATAGATGAAACTTATGTTGAGTTTTCAGATGTAGACATGTATTCTGCAGTAAATTTAACTGAAAAATGCGATAACCTACTTGTTATACGCTCTACATCGAAGTTTTTCGCAGCTGCAGGAATAAGATTGGGTTACGGAATAACTGGAAATAAAAAACTTTACGATGAAATAAATAAACACACCAATTTGTGGAACATAAATATTTTTGCCGACATTCTTGGTGGCGAGATGTTCACGGATACTGATTACCACAAAAAAGTGTTCGAATTTATTAATAGTGAAAAAGAAAAAATGATATCTACTTTAGAAAAAATAGATTGCTTGAAAGTTTATCCTTCAAAATCGAATTTCGTACTATGCGAAATATTGGACAAAAAATTAACCGCACATGAATTGAGAGAAAAATTAATTCCTCACGCTCTTATTATAAGAGATTGTGCATCATTTAATAATTTGGATGACTACTTTTTTAGATTTTGTATTTTGGATGAACAATCAAACGACAAATTGCTAAAATTAATTGAAGATATCTTAAAATAGTTGCAATTTAAAAGCTCTCAGATTTTAAAATCTGAGAGCTTTTTTTTTATATTACTTTTTTATCTTTTTTGTATTCATCTGATAATAAAGTTGCCATGTTAACAAATCTTTGAATTGTATCCTCATGATCTGGATGTAAATCAACTTTTTCAACATGAATTGCACACACTTTATATTCACCAGTTCCTGTAATTGGATCGTAGTGATTTGATGTCACTTCGTTTACTGGAGACTCTCTGTAGTGGAATGTCATGAATATCATATTAGGTAACACTCTGTCAGTTACTACAACACGAGTTACGATACTTCCTCTTCTGGATGTAACTCTGATAGTATCCAAATCTTTTACTCCCAATCTTTCTGCATCCACTGGATTGATTTCTGCAAGTTCGTAAGGACTTACTCCATCCAAATCTTTTGAGTATCTCGTAGTTATATTGTAATGATACAACATTCTTCCTGTACTTAAAATCATTGGATAATCTTCATCAGGCAATTCTTCTGATGGTCTGTATTCTATTTCCATCATTTGACCTTGACCTCTTGCAAATATTCCTTTGTGCAAGTATTTTGTACCAGGGTGAGATGTTGTAGGACATGGCCATTGTAATCCAACTTTGTCAATTCTTTCGTAAGTCATACCTCTGTAACTTGGCATAGTTACTCTCATTTCTTCAAATACATCTTCACTTGTTTCATAATCAAAGAATACATTTGGATTGATGATTTTACTTACATCGCATAAAATTGACCAGTCATTTCTAGCTTGTCCCGGAGGAGTAACAGCTTTTCTAACTCTTTGAACTCTTCTTTCAGTATTTGTAAAAGTTCCATCTTTTTCTGCGTAGCAAGTTGCAGGGAATACGACATCTGCAAGCTTTGCTGTGTCAGACATAAATATATCTTGAACTACTAACAAATCTAAATTATTCAAAGCTCTCTTAACGTGATTTGCATCTGGATCTGATAAAACAGGATCTTCTCCCATTATATACATTGCTTTAACATTTCCCTTAACTGCTTGATTAAACATTTCAGGGATTTGGTATCCAAGATTTGGACTCAATGGAGTCTTCCATACGCTTTCGAAAAATTCACGAGCTTTTGGATCAGTAACTTTTGCATAAGCAGGATAAGTGTTAGGTAATGCTCCTAAATCACATGCTCCTTGTACGTTATTTTGTCCTCTGATAGGGTTTATACCGCCAGATTCAATTCCAACGTGTCCAGTTAGCATTCCTAGATTAGCTAAGCTCATTACGTTTTCTGTTCCATGAGTGTGTTCTGTGATACCAAGTGTATAGAATATACCAGCTTTTTCTGTCTTCGCGTATAACAAAGCTGCTTGTCTGATTAATTCCTTGTCCACACCTGTAACTTTTTCAGCTTCATCCAAATCGTATTTCATTACAGTTTTCTTCAAGCCTTCAAAGTTTTCAACACGTGATTCAATATAATCTTTGGCTTCTAATCCTTCTTCTATGATAACTTTCATCATAGCATTTAACAAGAATACATCCGTACCTGGATTTAATCTCAACCAAATATCCGCTTCTTCCGCCAAGCCAGTTTTTCTTGGATCTACAACTATAAGTTTAGTTCCCTTTTTAACTGCTTGTTTCATCTTATTACCAATAATAGGATGTGCTTCAGTAGCATTAGAACCTATAACAAACAATAATTCTGCACCCAGAATTTCTTCTATAGAGTTTGTCATAGCTCCACTTCCTAATGTAGCTGCAAGACCTGCAACTGTTGGAGCGTGTCAGGTTCTGGCGCAGTGATCGACGTTGTTTGTTCCAATCGCTGCTCTCATCATTTTTTGGAATACAAAGTTATCTTCGTTTGTACATCTAGCAGAACTTAAACCAGCAATAGAATCTGGGCCAAATTCCATCTTGATATCTCTTAGTTTATTTCCAACATAACCTATAGCTTCATCCCAACTACATTCAACTAGTTCTCCATTTTTTCTAATCAATGGAGTAGTTAATCTTTCGTCCGAGTGAATCATATCTGTATGGAAACGACCTTTTATACAAAGAGCATTTTGATTTACATAACCATCACATGGTTCAACACCTTGAACTTTTCCATTTTTTACAATTAAATTGAATTGACATCCAGTTCCACAGAATGGACAAGTTGTCTTAACTTTTTCAACTTCCCAAGGTCTTGTATCTTTTAATTGTTTATTGATTAATGCACCTGTTGGGCACACGCTTATGCATTGTCCACACATACGACAGTTTTCCTTTGATAAAGGAAGATCAAAAGCTGTAGAAATATAAGAATCAAATCCTCTATTTTTAAAATCTACTGTATGTGTACATTGAACTTCTTCACAAACTCTGACGCATTTTCCACACAAAATACATTTGTTTTGGTCCCTAAAAATCAATGGATTCGTATCATCAACTTCATGATTTTGAACTTCTATGTCATAATTACCGTATTTGCCTAATACTTCTGGATTTTTAACACCATATCTGTAGCACAAATCTTGTAATCTACAACTACCAACTTTTGAACAAGTTAGGCAATCTTTAGGGTGATTCATCATCAAAAGTTTAAGTATATTTTGTCTAGTTTTTACTAAACGATCAGTTTCTGTCTTAACAACCATTCCGTCTTTGACCATAGTAGAACATGACGTTTGAAGTTTTCTGGATCCTTCTATCTCAACTAAGCACATTCTACAACCGCCAAATTCGCTCAGGTATTTATCGTGGCACAATGTAGGAATATCAATCCCTATTTTATGCGCTGCTTCTAATACAGTGGTATTTTCTTCAACTTGAACATCAATACCATCAATATTTATATTTAACATATTACACCTACCAAACTTCGTTAAATCCTACATTCAAAAATATTTCTTCTAGTTCAGTTTTATGCAATTTTTCCATTTTAGATAGTCCCGCAAAAATATCTTTTTCAGATTTATCTATACATGAGTTAGCAATATCTGCATATAATTGCATAGCTTCTTCTTCTCTTTTTATTGCCAATTTAATAGCATCTCTGAAGTCCATTTCTGTAGTCATTCTTGGTCTATCAATATCTTGTGATAGATTGTAATCTTCACTGTCGTCAATTTTGATAGTTTCAGCCTTAGTTTCTAAGAATTTTTGCAAATAATCTTTGTGTTTTAATTCTTCTTTGCTAAGTCTTTCAAATAAACTTTTTGTTTGTGGATCCTCTGCTTTTTCAGCTGCATTTTTGTAAAATGTATACGAATCATCTTCTCTATTAACAGCATCATCAATAATTGATATTAATTGTTCTCTATTCATAACTTCACCTATTCATTCTCTATATTTTATTCATTTATTTTTTCAATTTTTTCTAAAATCTTATCCAAACCTAAGACATTATTCCAACTAGCTTCAACAAATTCTCCGCCTATCTTTTTGTAAGGTTGTTTTGGATTATCTACATTTAATAATTCAGTAGTCAATCTACCCTTTAAGCAAAGTGGTCTGCCATTTTCTGGACTTAATGCTCTTAATGCAAGATTCTTTCCATTTTTTCTCAAGACTTCAAATTCACAACCGTATTCGCAAACTTTGCATTGAACTTTCTTAGTTTCTAACTCCCATTTTCTTCCTAAATTCATAGCTCTCTTATCCATCAATGCACCTACTGGACAAGCTACTACGCATCTATTGCAAGATATACAATAAGAAGATTCAAATGTATCGTTGATATCTAAGTTAATTCTTGTTTCGTATCCTCTATTTGAGAAATTAAGAATTTTTCTATCATCCATTACATTACAAGTTCTTACGCACTTTCCACAAAGTATACACTTACTATCATCTCTAATGATGTATGGAGAAGAATCATCTACTAATTTTTCTCTTCTTGCTCCGTCATGTTCTCTGAATTTTACTCCGTATTCATAAGAATATTTTTGTAATTGACATTCACCGGATTTTTGACAAGTCAAGCAATCATTTGGATGAGAATCCAACAACATTTGAAGAATTCTTTGTCTGTGTTTTATTAATCTATCAGTTTTAGTATGAACAACCATGTTGTCTTTTGCCAAAGTAGAACAAGCAGTCATTAATTTTTTGCTTCCTTCAACTTCAACTAAACAAAGTCTACAAGCGCTCACTACAGCCAAATTTTTATCGTAACATAAATTTGGAATATCAATCCCATTTTCTCTTGCTAGATCGATAATGAATTTAGGCTTATCCGTTTGAATTACTTTTCCATCAATAGTTACAGTAATCATACTATCTATCTCCTAACTACTGCGTGAACAGGACATACAGTTTCGCAATTACCACATTTTATACATTGAGATTTGTCGATAACGTGTTGTTTTTTAACTTCTCCTTCTATACAACTTACAGGGCAATTTTTAGCACATTTAGTGCAACCTATACATTTGTCTGTAATTTCATATGATAAAAGTGCCTTACATGCATGAGCAGGACATTTCTTATCGTAAATGTGAGCTTCATATTCGTTTCTGAAGTATTTTAATGTTGAGATAACTGGATTTGGAGCCGTTTGTCCAAGACCACAAAGTGAAGCAGATGTGATAGTATCACACAATTCTTCTAATGCTTCGATATCTCCATCTTCACCTTTTCCGGAAGTGATTTTTTCTAGAATTTCAAGCATTCTCTTAGTACCTTCACGACATGGAACACACTTACCGCAAGATTCATCTACAGTAAATTCAAGGAAGAATCTAGCAATATCTACCATACAGTCGTCTTCATTCATTACAATCATTCCACCTGATCCCATGATTGAACCGATTTTTCCCAATGATTCGAAATCAACTGGAGTATCCAGGAATTCTTCTGGAATACATCCACCAGATGGTCCACCTGTTTGAACAGCTTTGAACTTCTTTCCATCTTTAATTCCGCCGCCGATATCAAATATTATTTCTCTTAAAGTAGATCCCATTGGAACTTCTACCAAACCAGTGTTTACAACTTTACCACCTAAAGCGAATACTTTAGTTCCTGGAGAACCTTCTGTACCATAGCTTGTAAACCAATCTGCACCTTTATACATAATTGCTGGAACATTAGCAAATGTTTCAACGTTATTGATAATAGTTGGTTTATCCCACAATCCTCTTTCAGCAGTTCTGAATATTTTAGTACGAGGCATTCCGCGTCTTCCTTCGATAGATTCCATCAAGGCAGTACCTTCACCACATACAAAAGCTCCTGAACCCAATCTCAATTCGATATCAAATGAAAAATCAGATCCAAAAATGTTGTTTCCTAAAAGATTCATTTCTTTTGCTTGTTGAATTGCAATTCTCAATCTTTTAACTGCAATTGGATATTCTGCTCTTACGTAGATAAAACCTTGATTAGCACCAATCGCTCTACCGCAAATAGCCATACCTTCTAATACTGAATGAGGGTCTCCTTCAAGAATCGCTCTGTCCATGAAAGCACCAGGGTCTCCTTCATCCGCGTTACAAATAACATATTTTTGATTATTTTCTACTTTATAAGCTGATTCCCATTTTCTTCCTGTAGGGAAACCTGCTCCTCCACGACCTCTCAATCCGGATTTCTTCATTTCTTCAATTATTTCTTTTTGGTCTAAATCAAAAATGGCTTTATGTAAAGCTTGATAACCATCTGCACCAATATATTCATTTAAAGATTCTAATTGAATTTTTTCTACATTTCTTAAAGCTATCTTAAATTGTTTATCGTAGAAATCAACTGAATTGTATTTCAAAATCTTATCGTCTTGTTTTGCATTTTCGTAAACTACATCTTCATCAACTTCGTCATTTACAATAGATTTATCGACAATGCTCTTAACATCTGATAATTTAACTCTTGTGTAGAAAATTCCTTCAGGATATACAACAACGTTAGGACCAGTTTCGCAAAGTCCAATACATCCTACTGGAACAACCACTACGTTTTCGATTTTTTCTTCTTCTATATATTTGTTAAACTCATCAATCAAAGATTTAGCGCCTGTAGCTTCACAACCAGCTCCACCACACACAACTATTTGTTTTTCTTTTGGATTAGTATGTTCAACATAAATTTTATCCTTTACGAGTTCACGCATTTTGATATTTTTTGCATACTCGTCTCTTATCTCATTAAGTTTTTCAATATTCATAACAAATCCCCTAATAACTAATTATATTTACTAACAATTGATTCTAATTCATTAACAGCTACCTTACCGTACACATCGCCGTTAATAACAATAACTGGAGCTAATGCGCACAAACCAACACATCTACATGGTGTGATGGAAAATTTTTGATCTTCAGTAGTGCTACCTGCTGGAATCTTCAAAATCTCTTGTAGTTTTTCAGAAACTCTTTGAGCTCCTTTTACATAACAAGCAGTTCCTTCGCAAACTTGAATATCGTATTTTCCTTTTGGAATCAAAGAAAATTGTGCATAAAAAGTTATAACACCGTAAATTTCTGACAAAGGAATGTCTAATATTTTAGAAATCATTGTAATAATTTCCTTAGGCAAATAACCAAATTCATCTTGTGCACGTTGTAAAACGGGCATCAAAGGACCTTTAATATCCTTTTTGCTTCTTACAAATTCTCGAAATTCTTCGACTTGAGAAGCATGTTCTTTTAAGTCAAATGTAAAACTCATTAAAATCCTCCTATAAAATTGTTTTCCTTCCGTTATTAAAATTATTTTTTCTTTTATATTTTTAATTATACCACTTATATCGCCTAAAGTAAATTAGTATTATATTTAAAAATCTTATTAATATTCATTATCATTTTAAATATTATCATATTTCCACATTTTTATTGGATAAGTATTCTTTGTAATGCATTATTCGGATAATAAACTTTATTATATTGATAAAGTAATTGATAAGTTCGAATTGTTATTACTTCATTTAATTAAATTAATATGTTTGTACAAAAATTTATGAAAATAATTTCCTTATGTTTTATACAAAATAGAAAAATATGATATAATATGAATTAGTAAATTAATTGGAGGTTATATGGATTTTATTATAGGTACATCAGGCCATATTGATCATGGAAAAACTACATTAATAAAAGCTTTAACCGGAAATAGCACTGATAGACTACCGGAAGAAAAAAAGAGAGGAATTTCTATCGATTTAGGTTTTAGCTATTTTGATCTTCCAAGTGGTCAACGAGCTGGAATAATTGACGTACCAGGTCACGAAAAATTCGTAAAAAATATGATGACCGGTACTTTTGGAATGGATATGATCCTTTTATGTATTGACAGTAAAGAAGGCGTTATGCCACAAACTGTTGAACATTTGGATATACTTAGATTTTTAAATAAAACCGAAGGCATCGTCGTTTTAACCAAAAGAGACTTGGCAACTGATGAAGAAACTGAAAAAACAATCGAACAAGTTAAAGAATTAGTAAAAGGAACTTTCCTTGAAAATTGTCCTATTTGCGAAGTAGATTCTATTTCGAAAAGAGGAATAGATAATTTGATTCAAATGATAGATTCTGAATCCAAGAATTTAAAGCAAAAACATGCAGAAAGAGATTACAGAATGAATATTGACAGAAAGTTCAATGTAAAAGGAATTGGAACAGTTGTTACAGGAACTTTATTAGACGGAGACATTCATAAGGGAGAATCTTTTATTTATCCAATAGAAAAAGATATCAACATTAAAAATATTCAAGTCCATAACAAAAATGTGAATGTAGCTCACCCATCACAGAGGGTTGCTTTGAATATAAATCTTAATTTGGATGAAATAGACAGAGGTTATGTAATAGCTAAGAAAAACTCATTGAAAGCTTTCAATATGATAGATGTTAGACTTACGCTACTTGAAAGTGCCTCTCCTCTTAACCACTGGGACAGAGTTAGATTATTCCACGGAACAAAAGAAATTTTCGGAAGAGTTGTTCCTCTTGATAAGCAAGTAATACAACCAGGCACTCAAGCTTTGGTTCAAATTAGACTTGAAGAAAAAATTTATGCAAAAACATCTGACCCATTTATTTTGAGACAATTTTCACCACAAGTTACAATTGGTGGCGGCATTATAATAGATGGTTCTGTTAGAAAACATAAATTATTCGATGAAGAAATCATTGAAAATCTAAAAATCAAAGAAGAGGGTAAAATCAAAGACATCATCTTAAATTATCTGCGAGACGAGATTTTTCCTACTAAAATTGATGACTTGGTATTTTATTCTTCGGAATCAAAAGACAAAGTTTTAAAAGAATTAGACGAACTAAAACAAGAAGATAAAGTTGTAATTAGAAATGATAAAGTATTAGAAAAAGAAGCTTACTTAAAATTATTAGGTAAATTAAAAATGTTTGTGATATCATTCCACAAGACAAATCCTTTATTACCTGGTATTAACAAAGAAGAACTTCTTAAAAAATTACAACTTGATGATGATAGACCATTCTTCAATTACATGATTAAAGACTTAAACGACCAAGAGGTTTTGATGGAAGAAAGTGGTATAATATCTTCTAAATGTCACAAAGTTCAATTAAGTGATGAAGATGAAAAAATCAGAAAGAAAATGCTTCAAGATATTTGTCAAAACCAATTCGACAAATTATTGAAGATAGACAATGTTGTTCACAACCAAAAGGACAAGACTATTTTGGGGATTTTATTACAAAAAGACGTCGTAATTTTAAGAGATAACTTTTTGATTTCTAAAAAATGTTACGACAAATTCATCAAAACTGTCGATGATCATTTCAATAACAACAAAACTTTGAATGTAAAAGAACTCAAAGACATGCTCAATATGTCAAGAAAAAGTGCAATCACTCTTCTAGAAACATTGGACATTAAAGGCTACACTAAAAGAATTGAAAATGACAGGGTTAAAGTAAAAGATTTCAAATAATAGAGTTGGGCTTTGCTTGTGCATTGCCCTAATCTATTATATTTATTACAGTTTTGTGAATTGATTGTAAAATAATTTGTAAATTAACTTTGTTTTTGGTATAATATTAAGGTATTTGGGAATTGATGGGTGCTGGTGTGCCCTGCGGTCTTCAAAACCGTCTCAGGTAGTTAGGAGCTGCCCGGGTAGGTTCGATTCCTACCATTTCCCGCCATACATATTCTAGATAGCTAATTTTAGCTATCTATTTTTTTTGGAGTACTAAAAAAGTACTAAAAAAATCAGTGAATGTTGAAATATTTTAACATTCACTGATTTTTATTTTATAGATATTTCTTCAAAGCTTCAGCTTTGTCACATTTTTCCCATGACAAATCCAAATCATTACGTCCGAAATGTCCGTAGCTTGCAACTTCTCTGTAAATAGGTCTTTGTAAGTCCAATTTGTCGATTATTGCTTTTGGTCTTGCATCAAAGTTTTCATTTATTGCTTCAATAATTTTTTCTTCTTCGATTTTATTTGTTCCAAATGTGTTGATGAACATACTGATTGGTTTTGCAACTCCGATTGCATAAGAGAAACCTACTTCACATTTGTCGCAAAGTCCAGCTGCTACGACATTTTTTGCAATATATCTTGCAAAATATGCTGCTGATCTATCAGTTTTTGTAGGGTCTTTTCCACTGAATGCTCCACCGCCGTGATTACAGAATCCACCGTAAGTGTCTACTATTATTTTTCTTCCTGTAAGTCCAGCATCTCCCATTGGTCCACCAATTACGAATTTTCCTGTTGGATTGATGAAGAATTTTGTGTTTTCATCAATCATAGATTCATCTACGATTTTCAAGATAACTTCTCTTTTGATGTCTTCTTTTAATTGTTCGTAATCAACATCTGGGTCGTGTTGTGTTGAAACTACGATAGCTTCAATTCTTTTTGGAGCGTCGTTTTCATATTCAACAGTTACTTGAGTTTTTCCATCTGGTCTCAAATAATTCAAGATTTTTTCTTTTCTAACAGTTGCAAGTCTTCTTGCTAATTTGTGTGATAATTCCAATGGTAATGGCAATCCTGATTCTGTTTCATTAGTTGCATATCCAAATACCATTCCTTGGTCACCTGCACCATATCTGTCATATTCGTCAGATTTATTGCCCTTGTATTCTTCAGATTCATCAACACCTTGTGCGATGTCTGTAGATTGTTCTTCCAATGAAGTTATGATTGCGCATGTTCTTGCATCAATACCATAATCTGCATTATCATATCCAATTTCAGCCAATGTTTTTCTGACGATTGATCTGATGTCCACGTAACTTGTAGTAGTAATCTCTCCCATTACCATAACAAGTCCAGTTGTAGAACAAGTTTCGCAAGCAACTCTTGCATCTTTGTCTTCTTTAATAATAGCATCTAATATTGCATCAGAAATTTGGTCACAAACTTTGTCTGGATGACCTTCAGTAACTGATTCAGATGTTAAAAATATGTTTTTCATAATACCTCCATAAAAAAATCCTCACCTGAAAAGGTAAGGATGTGTAAACTTATCTTTCAGGATTTCCTGTGGGATTTAGCACCTAATTTAATAGGTTGCTGAGTTTCATAGGGCCCATTCCCTCCACTACTCTTAATAAGATAAATATTAAATTGTCTTTTAATACATTAACACTATTCTTTTAGTCTGTCAAGTATTTTAATCAATATTTTCCATTGCACTTTTGCGATACATTTTTACTGTTCTTATTAACAATAAAACTATGACAATAAGCATCAATCCAAATGATATTCCTATTTCCAATAACTTCACATCATTCAATAAAAATCTAACTGGCATCAAGATTGCAGATGAAAAAGGCACAAACGATAATATTTTAATCAATATATCGCTGTCTTTTCCTAACGAATTGATTATTACGAAGAACAATCCTACCAATACTAAAAATATTGGAACTATTAGGAAATTAACTTCTTCCGCTCTTTTTACAGCAAGTCCAAGAATTTGGAACAATATCAAATACAAAACAAATCCAAATACTACAAATAAAAGTATAGTCAACAAGAATTTTAGACTCAAAGTATTTGTAAAAAACGTCCATATGCCTTCTGGATAATAGTTTTTATTTACAAATATTCCGACTATTCCCGCAATAATAAATATAAAGTATTGGATTATTCCCAAAACTGCTGAACTTAATAGTTTGCCAAACACAAACACACTTGGTTTTGCAGATGATAAGAGCACTTCAATTGTCTTATCCTTTTTTTCTCTAGAAATATTGTTACTCATGACACTACCGTAGAACAGTATCATTAAATCGAAAAGTATAACAAAAACTATTGAAAATACAAATGAATGTGACCTGTCTTTGTTCAAAACTTTTTCTGTAAAATCTATCTTTGCTTTAGAATTTTTCTCAATTATTCCAGGATCTACTCCATTACTAATTAAACTTTTGTCGTAATTATACTTTTCCAAAGTCCTTGTGAACCTTTCGGAATGATCGTCCATAAATTCTTTGTTTTTGATATAAGAATTGAACTTTGTTGGCGTTTCTACTACAAATCCTATATTGTATTCACCATTTTCTACAGCTTTTTTTACATCAGACTCAGATGTAAGCACATCTTTGCTATCCAAACCCATTATAGTCTTCAAATATTCAACATCAATATCCTTATTAGATGAATAAATGCATGTGTTTTTAAATGTGAGTGCATTAATATTAACAGTTGCGTTTTTGTTTGCCCCTGCATTGGCGTTATTAAAAATAGATGGCATAAATCTTGGCAGAAAAGACAAAGCAAACACCAATACTGTAATTACCAATGTCGCAATCAAGTAAGAATTGTGTCTGATTATGGAGTTAAATTCAAAATTAAATACTCTACTGAATTTTTTCATTATTCTGTAACACCAACCTTTGACACGAACACATCTTGAAGACTTGGTTCATATTGGCTAAAACAATTGATGTCAATCTGATTGAGCATCATAAATTCCAATATATCTTCTTTTGTTACATTTTCAGTAAGTCTAACCAAAAGTTTGAACTCTCTGACAACTGCATCTGGATAAATCAAATTTTCTGCTTCTAACAGTTCTTTTAATTCCCAAATTCCCATGTTGTTTGCATTAAGTAGCATTTTCTTCTCAGCCATAGAAGTTTTGATTTCATTCAAATCCCCATTCAAAATAATTCTACCTTCTTCAATAACACAAACATCTCTGCAAAATTCTTCTACATAACTCATCAAATGGCTGGAGAATATAACTATTTTTTGATTTTGTATAAATTCTCCAACAGCCAATTTTAGTTCATGGGCATTGATTGGATCAAGTCCAGAAAACGGCTCATCAAGAACTAAAATATCCGGGTCATTTAAAAGAGCTGAAATGATTTGAACTTTTTGCCTTAAACCTTTGGATAAAGTGGACAATTTTCTATTCTTGTATTTTGCCAAATCAAACCTATCCAACCAATATCTTACATTTTGAAGAGCACTTCTTCTGTCTGTTCCTTTAAGTCTTGCAAAATAATACAATTGGGTGAACACTTTTTCGTTGGAATACAATCCTCTTTCTTCTGGAAGATATCCGATATTTACTTCATTGTAGTTAATGGGAGAGCCGTTAATCAAAACTTGTCCACTATCAGCACTCAAAACATCCGTAATGATTCTCATAGTTGTAGTTTTTCCGGCTCCATTTCTACCCAAAAACCCAAAAGCACGTCCGCTTTCAACTTTAAATGAAATATCGGTTAAAACTTTGTTATCTCCAAAAGATTTATTCACATGTTTTAACTCAAGATTCATACTATTTACCAATTATTTCTATGTTGAAACCATCTGGATCCTTCATGAAATAAAATGTTGCAACACCTTCAAGTCCACCTAATTCATCAACTTCATAGCCTAAAGATTTGTGATATTCGTGTGATTTTTTCAAATCTTCAACTTCAAAAGCCATGTGACCGTAGAAATCGCCATGAGTATAATCTGTCTTCCCGTAGTTATAAGTCAATTCTATTTCGTAGTTGTGATCGCTTGTCATATACACAAGTGTGAACTCATCTTCAGGGAAATCTTTCTTGCTTGTAACTTCCATACCTAAAGCTTTTTCATAAAACTCGATTGATTTTTCCAAATTAGTTACTCTGATACATGTGTGTAATGATTTATATTTCATGAATTTCTCCCCTATTTATTGACAATTTTTTCAAATTCTAATACTTTTTCTTTAAAAACTTCAAAAGCAGTTCTCAAAACTTCTTTATCTTTGATGTTTGCTCCAGCGTTTTTAAGTTGTACTAGAGGATAGTTTTTATTACCATCTTTCAAGAAATTCTTGTAGTTTTCCAAATCTTGTTCATTTCCCGATAAAATCTTTTGTGACAAGATTGATGATGAACTAAGACCTGTAGCATACTTATAAACATAGAAGTTAGTGTAGAAATGAGGGATTCTTGACCATTCGTACTTAATCAAATCATCTGATACAACACTATCTCCGAAGTATTTTTTGTTTAAGTTAAGGTAGATTTCGTTGAAATCTTCTCCAGTTAATGCCTTTTCTTCTTCAACTAATTTGTGAGTTTCTCGTTCAAATTCTGCAAACATAGTTTGTCTGAAAATTGTTGATTTGAATGAATTGATGTGATGATCTAACAAGTATAATTTTTCATCATCATTTTTAGCGTTTTTAATCATATAATCCAACAACAACATTTCGTTACAAGTACTTGCAACTTCTGCAACAAATATAGTATAACCTGCATATTTGAACTCATTGTTAGCTCTTGAATAATATGAATGAATCGAATGACCCAATTCGTGAATCAAAGTGAACACAGAATCCACATCATTTGTGTAGTTTAATAAAATGTATGGATAAGAATCGTATGATCCCCAACTGTAAGCGCCTGGTTTTTTGCCATCTTTTGGATAAACATCAATCCAATTTTCTTCAAAAACCTTCTTCATGATAGATTGATATTCTTCTCCCATTGGTTTTACAGCTTCTATAACCATTTTCTTTGCTTCTTCAAATGGGATTTCACGGTCAAAACCTTTTGTAGATGGAACATAAACATCATACATGTGGTTTTCATCCAATCCTAGCAATTTCTTTCTAGCATCGTAGTATTTGTACAAATATGGCAAATATTCGTGCACAATGTCGATCAAATTATCGTATACAACTTCTTCAACATCATCGTTGAACAATTCCATTTGTCTTGCACTGTCGTATTTTTTGATTTTAGATAGTATAACCAAGTTTTTGATATTCGCATACAAAGTGGATCCAAATGTATTGTTGTACTTCGCTAATTCATCGTAATATTTTTCAAAAACTTCTTTTCTTTGTTCACGTGGAAGCTTAGATAATAGTGGAACAAAATTAGCATTTGTAAGCTTTTCATCGATTGATTCTACATAAGGAAATTCCATATCTGTGTTTTGCAAACTATAGAAATCATTGTGAGGGCTTGACATAGCTTCACTCATAAGAGAAATAATGTTTTCTTCTTCTGCAGATAAAGTGTGTTCCTTAAATCTCAAAATCTTTTTGAAGAATATTTCATAACTTGGATTTTCTTTGATAAGTTTGTCTTGTTCATCTTCTTTTAATGATAAAACAAATGGTTCAACAAAAGAAAATCTAGATTGTAGCTTGTTGTACAATGATGACAATTCCAATTCCAATTTTACACTATCTGAAACCTTGCTATTTTCATCCTTTTTCATTGAAGCGTAAGTGTACAAATTATCCATTACTCTGTCAGTTTCGAAAAGTAAATCCAATATTTCTACGAAATTATCCTTTTCATTTTTCTTCAATTCATCAATTTTATTAATATTTTCGTTAACTAATTTAATATCTTTTTCGATTGCGTTCTTGTCCTTATACATCTTGGACAAATCCCAATTACACATAAAATCACCTCTCTTTATATAATACCCCAAACACACATCAATCACAAACAAAAAAGGAATTCGTTTTAGAATTCCCTAAAATTATTTTTCAGTTTTTTTCAAAATATTTTCTTTATTAAAAGCTAAAAAGAATAACCCGACTAAAGATAGTGGCCATCCTAAAATCCACAATCCCCAAGATAAAAGAGGTTTGTCTTCAGATATTTCAAGCAAATACGATTTAATAGCCCCAAATGTCAACAAAGATAACACTACATAAACAGACAAAATCACATAAACAACTTTATTCAAGCTGAAATTTGTCAAATATATTATCAACAACCAGCTGATAAATAATTCCAATGCAATATACAATATTCTTAAAATATTTTCAGAAATTTTCTTTGGTTTTCTAATATCTTGCCACCAAATACATTTTGCTAAAAATTTTATCAAGTTCTCATCTCTCCTTTAAATTGATTTGTTATATCTATACTATAACAAAAAAAACGGTCAGGCAAATCAACTGCCCAACCGAAATTTATTTTTTCTTCTTTTTTACCATCTTCAATCTGAAGAATTCTTCTCTTTCTTTTTCAGCTAATATATCTTCAGTATCTTTGATGGATTGTTCGTATTTTGGAATTTGTATTTTATCCAACGCATTGGCACGTTTTTGAGTTTTTTTAATTTCTTTACCCAATTTATACACTGCATTTTCCATTTCAGCCAATTCGTATATAGTTTCTCTGATTTTGTTGAATGCAAGAACAGCCCTATCGAATGATGCATTAGTTCTGAAGAAACCATATTGTGCTTCGGCTTTTGATTTTGGATATACAATATTTGGAACTTCAACTCCCATTACTGATTTGTAAATTATATCGAATTCTTTTTCGTGACTAATCGAATGGGAAATTTCTTCGAGTCTATCAGTTCCTACTGTTATGGATGCTTCTGTCAAAAGCTCGTAAGCTTCATCAAATTCTTTTTCAATGGAATCTTGAAGCGTTTGTGCTTTTTTCATAAGACCCATCATTTCTTTAATAAGAACTGTTCTTTTCTTATCCAAAAGATTGTAACCTTTCTTTGAAAAATCCAGTGTTTTTTTAGCTTTTATTAAATTCCCCTTAGTAGGAGTCATCTTATAAACTGCCATATAATCACCTGTTCATATGTTGTTTTATCATTTCTGGTGATAATCTGTCCAATTCGTTTTCTGGTAATATTTTCAATAAATCCCACGCAAGATCTAGTGTTTCTTCTATTTCTCTGTTTTCATAATAATCTTGTTTTACAAATTTGTTTTCAAATTCGTCTCCAAATTTCAAATATTTTTGATCAGCTTCGCTCAAATCATCTGCTCCGATAATTTGTGCCAAATCCCTAACCTCTTGAACATGAGAATAACTTGAAAATAATTGACTACTTACATCCGGATGATCTTCTCTTGTGTATCCTTCACCAATACCATCTTTCATAAGTCTTGAAAGAGATGGAAGAACATTGATTGGTGGATATATGTCTTTTTGCATCAAACTTCTTTCCAAAACAATTTGTCCTTCAGTAATATATCCTGTTAAATCCGGAATAGGATGAGTGATATCGTCATTAGGCATCGTCAAAATTGGAATCAAAGTTACAGAGCCTTCTGCATCTTTAATCATACCTGCTCTTTCATACAATGATGCCAAATCAGAATACAAATATCCTGGATAGCCCTTTCTGGAAGGAACTTCTTCTCTTTTTGATGAAACTTCACGAAGAGCTTCTGCATAACTTGTCAAATCAGTAATAATAACCAAAACGTGATAATTTTTTTCGAAAGCCAAGTATTCCGCTGCAGTTAGTGCCGCTCTTGGAGTAATAATTCTTTCCATTATTGAATCATCAGCGTAATTTACAAACATACACACATTATTCAATACACCAGATTGTCTGAAAGTATCTTCGAAAAATCTTGCTTCGTCGTGTTTTACACCAATCGCTCCGAATACAATTGCGAAGTTATCTTCGTTTGCACCTTTGATTTTAGCTTGACGAACGATTTGTGCAGCCAATCTATTGTGACTCATTCCAGATCCAGAAAATACTGGAAGCTTTTGTCCTCTAATCAAAGTCATCAAACAATCTATCGAACTAATTCCTGTTTGGATAAAATCCCTAGGATAAACTCTGGAAACCGGGTTGATGGCACGTCCATTTACGTTGTAGCGTTTTGCTGCGTAAATATCTCCTCCATCATCTATTGGTTGACCAATCCCGTTGAATTTTCTTCCCAAAATATCTTCTGACAAAGCTATTTCAAATGGTCTTTGTGAAAATCTAACTTTAGTATTTTGTGTACTCATTCCTGTACTGTCACCAAATACTTGAATAGTAACAGTATCATCGTTAATATTTACAACTTTACCGACCATTGATTTATCTGATGCAGATGATTTTACTTCGACAACTTCCCCAAAAGATGCTTCATTTACATTTTCAACTTCTATAATTGAACTTTCAACTTTTTTTAGTTTAATGTATTCTTTTATCATAAAATCACCTACTTTTCGTATTTTCTAATCAAATCGCTGTAAAACTCTTTGATTTCGTCATTCAAATCTTTTATTCCACTTAAATCTTCGTTAGAAATTGTGTTCTTCATGGCGATAACTTTTGAATACAAATCTGCATTTTTTACTTGAGAAATAGGAATTTGTTCTTTGATTGCCTTGTGTCCTTCTTCGTATAGTAATTTTATAGTTTTAAGCATTTCAACTTGTTTCTTAAGAGGAACATAAGTATCCACCTTACTAAAAGCATTTTGTTGCAAAAATCCTAACTTCATTACATTTGAAATATCCAAAATCAATCTTTGATCGTCTGGAAGAACATCTTCACCGACAAGCATTACTATTTCTTTTAATTTGTCTTCTTCGTATAACAATTTAAGCATTTGATTTCTCAAATCTACAACATCTTCACCAAGTTTAGATTCGTAATAATCTCTTAATTTTTCTACATAAGAAGAATAACTACTCATCCAGTTAATCGCTGGATAGTGTCTTGAATATGCCAAGTCCTTATCCAAACCCAAGAATACATTTACGAATCTCTTAGTGTTTTCTGTAACTGGTTCACTGAAATCCCCACCAGCTGGTGAAACAGCTCCGATAATTGTAACTGATCCTTCGTTGTCGTTCAAAGTTTTCACAATTCCCGCTCTTTCGTAGAACTGTGCAATTCTAGATGGAAGATATGCAGGATATCCTTCTTCTGCAGGCATTTCTTCAAGTCTTCCAGAAATTTCACGAAGAGCTTCTGCCCAACGAGAAGTAGAGTCCGCCATTATAGCGACATCATATCCCATATCCCTGAAATATTCTGCCATTGTAATTCCAGTGTAGATACTTGCTTCTCTGGCTGCTACTGGCATATTGGAAGTATTGGCTATCAATACAGTTCGTTCCATAAGTGGCTTACCGTTGTTTGGGTCGATAAGTTTTGGAAAATCTTCCAATACTTCTGTCATTTCGTTACCACGTTCACCACAACCAATGTAAATAATAATATCTGCATCGGCGTATTTTGCTAATTGGTGTTGTGTCATTGTTTTTCCTGTACCAAATCCACCAGGAATTGCTACAGTACCACCTTTTGCAAGTGGGAAGAACACATCTAAAATTCTTTGACCAGTTTCCAATAAGCGATCGACATCTAGTCTTTCTTTGGAAGGTCTTGGAATTCTGATTGGCCAGTCTTGGTACAATTTTATATCTGTTAAGTTTCCAAAATCATCTTCCACTTGCATAATAGTAGTCTCAATATTGTACTTGCCATTTTCAAGCACATTTTTTACAGTACCATTAACTCCAACTGGAATCATAATTTTGTGAACGATAGCTTCTGTTTCTGGAACTTCTGCTATTATTTGTCCTTGAGTAACTGTATCACCATTTTTAACTTTTATAGTGACATCCCATAATTTTTCTTCGTCGATGGAAATAAGTCCGATACCTTCTGGAATAAAAGTTGAAAATTTATCTCTTATTTCTTTTAATGGTCTTTCTATTCCATCAAACATATTTTTCAATAAACCAGGTCCTAATTTTAATGAAAGTGGTTTATTAGTGTGATAAATTTCATCGTCCTTTTTCAATCCTTCAGTTTCTTCGTAAACTTGGATAACTGCGATATCATCTTCAAGGCTGATAACTTCTCCGATTAATTTCTTTTCACCAATTAACACCATTTCTTTCGCTGTAAAATCGGTCATATTTCTTCCTTTTATTACAGGACCATTAATAGAAAAAATCTTACCATTATTCATTGATATCACCACCAGTCATTAGATTATGAATATCTTCACCCATTTCATGTTTGCAATCTTGCATTTTTGACAAATAAGTGTAATCAAAATTCACCGTTTCTTCTACATCTTGAATCATAAATCCACCCAAGTAATTGTTCGCAATGGATTTGATTTCTTCGACTTTTTCTGAACTGAAATTCTTAGTTACATAATCATAATCGTTTTGTAAAACCAACAACACTACCTTGTAATCCAAATCAGCCAAGTTTTCTTCAATGTTCTTGATTAATCTTTCTTTATACTCATCAGTCTTCACAAAATCCAATATTTTTTTAGTAACATTATCAAACAATTTTTGCAATACATTTTCTTTTAAAACCAAAAGCTCTCTTCTGCTTTCTTGTTCAGCAGTTCTCAATTTTTCGATAGATTTTTGTTCAGCTTTTCTGGTTCTTTTTTTCAAATTTAAATTGTATTCATCAATTAATTTTTGTTCGTAGTTTTTTAGCTCATTTTGATTAGAGTTTTTTACTTCAAGAAGTTTCTTTTCATAATCTTTTTTCTTATTTGCATAGATTATTTTGTTAAAAATATCTAATTTCTTTTCTAATAAAATCATTTCTACCTCTAATCTACCTTAATTCCTATAGACCCCTTAATGTATTTCATTAAGAAATCTTTGTCTTCAAGTCCTTTTCTTCCGGGTATTGTTACAACTAATGGCTTCTTACCCTTGTCTTTGTGTTTTGTCACTTCATCTTTTATAGTATTGAACACTTCTTCAGTGATAATGACAACGCCCAAAGTATCATCAATAGTTGCAGCCTTAAAAGCTCTCTTCATTTCAGCTTCGTTTTTCGCAACTAAACCTGTGATTCCAGCAAGGCGCATACCAAGATTTGTAACATTATCCGCACTTATAATTACGGATTTCATAATTATAATTGTTGCAAAATAAGAATTGAAATAACCAATCCGTAAATTGCAATACCTTCTGCTAATCCTACATAAATTAATGATTTACCTAATAATGATGGATCTTCACTAACAGCTCCCAATGCTGATGAGCCTACAACACCTACTGCATAACCAGTACCAATTGTTGCAAGACCTGTTGACAAAGCAGCTGCCAAAAGTCCAAGACCATTAGTTGCACCAGCAGCAGATTCTGCAAATGCAGAGTTAGGCATTAAGAATACAAATGCCATTACAAGACATGGAATAATTGCAAAAAGATTAGTTCTTAATGCTTTCTTTAATTTTGTTTTTGATGAATCAGTGTTGTTGTATAACAAATAAACACCTGAACCTATAGTCAATAAAACTATTATTGCTGTTGAAATTAAAATAAAATACATATATTTATCTCCTTTAAATTCTCTTTATAGTTGGTTGGAACAAAATTCCATCACCTTTAAAATATTTACTAAACAATTCATAATATTCAAGTCTCAATGATTGAATGAACACAATCAAACCTTCAAGACCCAAAATCACGATATTTCCTACGATTATCATAGCTATGTTACCTGCATTGGTTCCGATCATTTTACCTATAGATGTGAATGCCAAGAACAAACCAACGTGGTTGATAGCAAATGCCCCTACTCTTATGAATGATACAGTTGAAGAAAACATCGAAATCAAAGTTTCAATAATTGAAAATGAACTTTCAACATAATAACCCGTAACATCCAAACCATTGTGAAGAGGCTTTCTCTTGTACAAAAGTTGTGTCAATGGAACTTTGAAAATCATGACAAAAATCACAATCAACATACACGCCGCAATCACTCCAACAGAAACAATGTGCAATTCTAATGCAACTGTTGCAGCTAATAATAAGAATAACAAGAATAGCAAAAATCCTGCCAAACCTTCTTGTCCGAAAAGTCCTTCTTGCACATCTTTGAAAATATAATTGTTACATAATCCCAAAATGTAAGCTATCAGTAAAAGTACGACACCAAGTCCAATAGCTATAATCAAAACTTTGTTGATATTTTCAAATGGTTTCAAAAATAATGCCGGAATAATTCCTTCTAGTCCGAAGAAAGAACCGTAAAGAATTCCAAACACCATGGAACTTGCACCAATTCTTTCAAGAAGTCCGCCCATCATCTTGTCTTTGAATTTCGCTAATAAGACACCTGCTACAAACATCACAGCGCCTTGTCCCAAATCCCCAAACATAGCACCGAACAACAACATATATGTCAATCCGAAAAATACAGTTGGGTCGATTTCCTTGTAATTTGGAGTGCCATACATATTAACTAAAAGCTCAAACGGCTTAAAAAATTTGTTGTTTTTGAGCTTAGTGGGAGGAGTTAGTCCACTGTCATCTGCATCCAAGAAATTAATGAACATATCATCGTATGCAGATAATTTTTCTTGAACAACACTCTTAGCTGATTCAGGAACCCAACCTGCTAAGTAAAAGTAGTTTTCACTTCTTCCAAGTAAACTCTTCACATCTTCTAATTGAATCAACAAATTAGCAGAAATCACCATATCAATGATTTTGCTTTTGTTATCTCTGTAAATCTCATTTAAGCTTTGATTTAATTTTGAGATTTCAGCTCCTAAGTTTTCATTTTCCAATTCAATTTTGGAAATTATTTCTTTTGGAACTTCTTTTCTATTTTTATTAATATTGATATCAGTCCAATTCAATGATCTCAAAATTCTGTCTGTTTCAATCGACACATCTTTAGGATAAATAGCTACATAAACTTCCTTTTTGTTCTTACTTGCCAAATGAAGTACACTTGCCATGATATTATCGTAGTTTTTCTTCAACTTTAATCTATTTTCCTTAGACAAATAGCCAAAGCGATAATCGAAATACTTCATATCACACAAGCTTTCAATAGATACATCCAAATCTTCTATCAAATACAAATCTTCCAATTCTTTTTTATTTTCATCAATTTGGTTTTCACAATCGTAGATCTTGTCCACCTTAGATTTAATAGAACTGTAGAAGTCTTTGATTTCATCTTCGTTGTACTCTCTTTTTAATCTCTCATCTTTCAAATCAATTTTGAAAATATCCTTCAAATTATCAGCAATAGAATTCAATTCCTTAACATCCCTGTTTTCAAAACCAGTAACATTATTAAACTCCATAGTTTTTTCAATATTTTCACTATTGATATTAACGATAAAAGTATTGTTTTCGATTTGGCTCAAACTATCAGTAAGTTCGACACTTCCAATATCCAACAAATCTTTTATAGTGGATTCAAGATACTTCAGATTTCCAACTACATTCATCATGTACATTTTTTCTGCTCTCAATTTACCACTTCCTTAAACTCTTCTAATCAGATAAGACTTGGACTTTTCAAAATCCAAATTAAATCTCTTAGATTCCACACTTTTTTCAATATCAAATTTTTCAAACTCAAGTAATTCGCCAATCGCAATAAGTTTCGAAATATTGTACTTATTAGTATGTAGCAAATCCATAGCCTTGAAATAAAGATATCTGTAAACTCTCCTATCCATGTACAAATCAATATCATTGTCGGTATTAACCAAGAAAGAATACTTACTTTCGGAAATAAAATTTATCAAATCATCAAAATCCATATACGAAATCTTCTTCAAATCGTCCAATTGGAACAATTTACCGCCCAAAATCGTAAAGTTGAAAATAATCTCGCTATTGATTTCATAATATTTGTTAGCTCTATAAATCCATTCCAAATTCAACAAGTCGATTTTTTCACCATAATAATCTTGGACAATCTTAGAATCTTGTTTCGATAAACCTTGACTCATCTTGATAATGTTTGAATAATAATTTCTATCCAAGTTCATCTCAATAAAAAACAAAATTCTGTGACGATTTTCTTCCTTGTACCTATCGACAATAGATTTGTATGGCTCATCTAACATATCCACAAAATCTTGAATCGTAGTCGACGAAGAAATTCGAGAAAATTTTGTATCCTTGAGAACTATAAGATTATCATTCAACCTATCGGTGTATTCCCTTCTAACGATAACACGCGCCAAAGTTTTAATATCTTCAACGACATAATACTCCAACAAAGAATTATAAAAATCCTTGTATCTGCCGTTCATATAATACTTCAACTTTTCTTCAGTTCTAATCATCTTATCATTAAGACTATTTTCAAACTGACTCACGCCCTCGTTTGCGTATTCACCCTCAATCTTTCCCAATTTCAAAAGATAATCATATTGATCCTTATTAGTATCAGCTTCTAATAATTTCTTAAAATCTTCATCAGACAAAAGCTCTGAGCTAATCTTAGAAATCTTAGTATTAAGCGCACTATATAATCTTGCAGATCCCATAATTACTCCGTAATAATATTGAAGAATTTATCCACCAATCTATCCTCGTTTTTCTCAAAGATTTCCTTCAACTGGTTCTTCTTTTCCTCAATACTCTTCTTTTGATTTTCGATATTATTGTTTTGGCTATTAATAATATCATCATGGACAGAATTAAGTTTAGTTACAGATTCTGATTGATATTTGTCTTCAAGCTGTCTTATAGCTTCTTTTTGTTTTTTTTGTTCAGTCACAAGATCATTTTGAAAAGATTCATCCAAATCCTGTGCTTTTTTATCAATCTCAATTATTTTATTGATTACATCTTTCATAAACTCACTTCCTCACATCTACCTATTATAACCCATATAATTTTTTAAATCTAAATTGATTTTAGATATATTGTTGAATTTTTTATAAAAATTGCTATATGTATAAATGAAAACATTTTTATTATATTTTTTTAATTGCAGCAACTTTGATATTTTTAATTTCCATTTTTTAAAATGAAAAATAAATTTTTAAAAATTTAGACAAAGTTTTGCTTTTTGTGATTGAAATTTTAAAATTTTTTCAATAAAAAATGCTGCACTTTTTATTGTGCAGCACCCCAAATACTTTATTTCATTGAATTTACTATTTGTTTCATATTTTCAACTGTTGTTCTACCTGTCAATGTATATCTAATTCCATCCGCTACGAAAATAGCTGTCTTTTTAGATACAAAATTTTGTGGTTGAATTCCGTCAATTGTTTCTTCAATTAAATTAACTTTATACCCTTGTTCTGAAACGAACTGCTCAGTGAATTTGTACATTCCTAAATAATCAGTAGTCCATAAATTATTCAGCTGAGTTTCACTTAAAACTATATCTGCTTGTATTGATATTGGAGATTTGTACAATTTTCCTTCATCAAAACTATAAAATCCTTCATCATTATATGAATAGTTTGATGTGTCTCCAAGAATATAATTATCGCACTTGATTATCGCATAATCTTTATTATCAGTTTCAACATCTGTAATCATATACTTATCGTCTTTTGAAAGTTCACTATTTAAAAGGGAAACTCCCAATTGTTCTTGAATTTGTTTGTAATTCATTCTAGAAATAGATTGTGGTTTAATACCTTTTTCTCTATTTTTTATTTGATTAGTAACCTTCATAGAATCTAATTCTGGTAATTCTAATTCATTAACCTTAGATTGTTCATTAACTAATTTAACCGCATAAATTGTTGAACTAAACACAATTGCAAAAACCATCATACATAATATTACTGTTAATTTTTTTGTTGATTTCCCTCTACCATTATAATTTTTCATTTTAATTTCCTTTCATTTTTTTATTTTCATTGTTAAATTATATAACAATGTTGATCATTTTGTTTTTTTTTGCCTTTATTGCTTTATATTTTTTTATTTATTATATTTATTTTAGAATATATCATCCTCGATAATTTGTCAAGACTTTTTTTAAGTTTCCCCAATAAAAAACTGGGAGATATTCTCCCAGCGATAAACTATTTTTTGTTTTTGATTCTGTTGTATCTTTCTATGTTTTGTTCATTGGACAAAAAGTCATATGCGTTGTTAACTTCTTGGAACTTCGCAGTTGCATCTGCTGCTTTGTTTATATCAGGGTGATATTTCTTGGCAAGTTTTCTGTAATTCAATTTTATTTCGTACTTATCTGCGTTATATCCCACACCCAATGTATCGCAGTGTCCTTCATATGTTTTTACGAAATCATCCACTGGATTTTGGTATTGATTTTGATATCCATAGCCTTGTTGTCCATAGCCTTGGTTGTATCCACCGTATTGACCTTGTTGTTGGTAATACCCGAAATCATCGAAGCCAAATCCGTTTTGATTGAACCATTCGTTAAATCTTCTAGTCCATTCTTCTTGTTCACGTCTTTGTCGTTCTTCACGCGCTTTTCTTTCTTCTTCTTGTTTGTTGAAGATGTATTTTTTCTTGTAATCAGAATAAGAGGTGTATTTTGTTTGTGAATTATTGAGATAATAATCCCCGTATCCAAGTAGGAATTCAACCATAGAATATTTTACATATTTTAGATAATTGACGAATCCTTTACCCAAAATAGGAAATATCGTTATGAACAAAACCGTAAATGTAATCCATTTGTATTTGAAAAATATATAAGGAAAAAACAATATAAATATACAACCGAAGGATAATATGGATCCTAGTACATACCTAAATCCCACAGTTAAATTCACCAATGTTTCTATAAATGCTATTAAAAATCCGAAAAATCCATCCAAAAATTTCGCAAATCCTTTTACGAAACCTCCCCATGCTTTCTTCATTTATTCACCTACTTCCAATTTCTTTTAATTTATTATATCATACTAATGTCACAATTAGATGAATAATGAAAGAGGTAATATGATTAATTTACTTGAATCACAAAATATAAATAAAAATTTAATAAAAGATGTAGAAAAGTTTTTGAAAAATAATGATGTAGATGATAAGTTCAAATCCAGAATTCCCAAACCACGATTTAATTATTACGGAAAAGAAGTTTTGGAAATGGCTATAACAAGCATTTTGGAAGCGAATAATTTGCTATTGGTTGGTCCTAAAGCTACCGGCAAGAATATATTGTGCGATAATTTGGCATATATTTTCCAAAGACCACAATGGAATATTTCTTTTCATGTGAACACGGATTCTGAAAGTTTGATTGGTATGGATACTTTGAAAAACGATCAAGTTATTTTCAGAGCAGGTCCAGTGTTGGAATCTTCATTAAATGGAGGTTTCTGCGTGTTCGATGAGATTAATATGGCTAAGAACGATTCTGTTGCTATTATGCACTCCGTTTTAGATTATCGTCGAATTATAGATATACCTGGTTTTGAAAAAGTAGACATTCACGATAAAACAAGATTCTTAGCTACAATGAATTACGGATACGCTGGTACGCGTGAAATCAATGAAGCGTTGTTGTCTAGATTTTTTGTCATAGATATGCCAAAAACAGACGAAAAAACTTTGAACAAGATACTTTCAGAAGAATTTTCATTGACAGACACCGCTCAAAAAATGTTCGTGAGATTTTTTATGGATTTACAAGAAAAAAGTTTGAATTCTGAAATTTCTGGAAGATGTATCGACTTGCGTGGTTTGTTATCTTCAATCCACGCTATGAAAAGAGGTTTGAGCGTTAAATCAAGCTTAAAACTTGGAATTGTCAATAAAACATTTGATGAATTTGAAAAAACAATCGTGCAAGATATTATCGATACCATATTTAAGGACGATTTAAAACCGGAAGAGATATTTGAATAATGGAAGATTCAAGGTCCAAAAATCTATTCTGGTTGTTGAGTGAAGATTACAACATTAACCCTAATTTAGATTTTATTACAAAAGAAAATGTCAATTCAGAGATTTTTCAGACTGCGCTTTTTGGATTTGCCCACAGATTCTACGATATGAATTCCGTTATGAAAATAATTGATAATGGGTCAAATAAAACGGATATTTTTACGATTTTGATGATAATTTTAGACAACAATCTAAAAGATAAAATGTTAAATGAAAGAAATGGGCTTGAGGATTTTGATAGACTACAGAAATTATACTATTCTGACAAGTATTATAGGTCCAATCCTAGAAACATTTCTGAAGAATTGGAAAAATATCACTACACTAATAAGCCCTGGACAACTACAAAATCCATCAGAGAAGTCTTGATGTTGACTAAAACAAAGTGCAATGATAGCTTGTCTCTTATAAATCTGTTGATTGAGATTATAAATAAATATTTCTACTCATATAAAGATATTAGCAATAATGATAATTTCAAAAAGATAAAAAAAGAAATCAAACCAGTTATCGAGAAAACCAATCAGAAAATTATAACAAAACAAGAAAATGTATCTCAACTTGAAAAATATTCCATTGGATCACAAGAATTTACTGAAGATTTATACAAATTATTGGAAGATGAGGATGTCGACAACGACTCTTCCACTCAAAAAACTTCACGTACTAAGGATGTTCATCAAAATATCGAAAGATTGTACGGAAAAAGTATCGTCGATCAATCTATTTTGAATTCTTTGAAAAATAAACTGTCTACCGATATTCATTCTGATATAAATTTTCACATCGTGAATGCCAATTCTACTAGAATTGAAAACTACAGAACGAATCTTTTGGTAGAATCTTACAATGAGAATATTAAACATTTCGAGAAAAATATCCTCATTTACAATCGCCAAGTCAATGTTTTAAGTGAAATGCTGAAACTTGCTCTTCTCAAAAATGAAGATGATGATGTTAGAAGGTGGACGTTCGGAACTATCGATATCAAAAGAGCATGGCGTCACACCAAACTAAACGACAATAAAATTTTTAACAAAATCTACAAAAACGAAAACAGTCCAATGTCTGTTGATTTATTGTTGGATATGTCTGCGAGTCAAAGTGAAAAGAAGGAAATTATAGCAGCACAAGCTTATGTTATAGCGAAAGCATTAAGTGATTTGTCCATAAAAGTTCGTGTACTTGGTTTTCAAAATATGTACGATTATTTGATAATTACAAAATTCAAAGACTACGACGAGCAGAACTGCAAAAATATTTTTCATTATCATCCAGAAGGCTCAAACAGAGACGGATTGGCACTCAAATTTATGAGAAATATTATGATGGAACAAATGGAGTCCAAACTTTTGATAATGCTAACAGATGGTAAGCCCAACAATATTGTAAATCTCAATTTTGTTGGCAAAACCAGATTTAAAGCAGAAGATTATGTCGGAGAATCGGCAGTAAAAGACAGCGCAAAAGAAGTATTCTTGACTAGAATGCAAAAAATAAAATTACTAGGTGTGTTCACTGGATCACAAGACGATTTGACTTTTGAGAAGGAAATCTTCACCAATGATTTCTGCTACATTAAATCTCCTGAAATGTTTAGTAAAACCGTAGGCTCATTTATCAAAAATATAATATCTAATATGTAATTAATTGCAAAACAAAACCGTTAGAACCAGCTGATTCTAACGGTTTATTTATAATTTATTCTCATCAACTAATATTATGTCATCCATTGTGGTCTTGTTCAAATCAATCAATCTTTGATTTGAAGATCCACGAAACTTCAATCTCAAATCTTTTAATTCTTCTACGAATCTTCCATCAACAAGTACATCGCACATGTCCAATAGTTTTTTGCAGTTTTGTTTTTGAGAAAGTGTTTCGTAAGTGTATCCCGAAAAAATCCAGATACTTTTGTTTGTATTTTCTCTGATTTTTCCTACAATTTCTATTAAATCATCGCATGATTCGAATGGTTCTCCACCTAAAATTGTGAGTCCATCAATTTCTTCTTGGTTCAAATAATCTATTACTTGATTTGTTTGCGTATCTGTCCATTTTTCTCCAAAATTTGGATCTTGGTATTCTTTGTTAAAACAATTCTTGCAATTGAGGCTGCATCCTGTTACAAAAAACGTGCATCTAATTCCAGGGCCGTTTGCCACATCGTATTGTCTGATTTGTGCGTAATTCATTAAATGTGTAATACCCTATCTTTGATTTCTTTTGTTCTTCCTTCGTTCCAGAAGTTTTCTCCAAGATATCCACAAGTTCTTCTGACAACATTCATCGTAGCATGGTCTTTGTTTCCACATTGTGGACATTGCCAATCACCATCTTCGTTGATTGTAATTTCTCCATCGAAACCACAGTTTTGACAATAGTCGCTTTTTGTGTTGAATTCTGCGTATTGAATATTATCGTAAATGTATTTGACAAGAGTTTCCAAAGCTTTCAAATTCTTGCTCATGTTTGGAATTTCTACATAAGAAATACATCCGCCTGATGATTTATCTTGGAATTTCGATTCAAATGAGAACTTTTCAAAAGCAGATATTTCTTCTCTTACATCAACGTGGAATGAATTTGTGTAGTAACCTTTATCTGTGATGTTTTCGATTACTCCGAATCTTTCCCTGTCTATACTATTAAATCTGTGAGTTAGACTTTCTGCTGGAGTTCCATACAATGCAAATCCTAGATTAGTTTCCTTTTTCCATTGTTTTATTTTTTCATTCATAATATCCATTATTTTCATTGCAAATTCTTTGCCTTTTGGAGTTGTGTGGCTTTCACCAATTGTTAGTAACGTAGCTTCGTAAATTCCAATGTAGCCCAAAGTCACAGTCGCATATCCACCTATCAACAAATCTTTGATTGGTGTGTGTGGTTTAAGTCTCGCGATAGCTCCGTGTTGCCAATGAATTGGAGAAGAATCACTAGTTACATCTTTTAGTAAACCGTAACGCAATACTCCTGCACGTTTGCACATTTCTAATCTTTTATCTAATATTTCGAAGAATTTATCTTCATCGCCATCTGCCAAAATTCCGATTTGTGGTAAATTAATCGTAACAACTCCGATATTAAATCTACCTTCAAATTGATAGTTTCCATGTTCATCTTTCCATGGAGACAAGAACGCTCTGCATCCCATTGGACTGAACACATTTCCTTCATAGTTTTCTCTCATTTTCTTAGCCGAAATATAATCAGGATACATTCTCTTAGCTGTGCAACGAATTGCAAGTGAAGTCAAATGATAAAATTCGCTGTCCTTGTGAATGTTATTTTCATCCAAAACGTAAATTAACTTAGGGAATGCTGGTGTAACATACACTCCTGCTTCATTTTTAATTCCTTGAATTCTTTGCTTCAAAATTTCTTCTATTATCTTTGCAGTTTCTTCCTTGTATTCATCGTGGTCTTCAATAAACATAAACAAAGTCACAAATGGAGCTTGTCCATTGGAAGTCATCAATGTATTGATTTGATATTGGATTGTTTGAATTCCTGATTCCAAGTCTTTTTGAGTCATCTTATCTGCCATTTTTTCAGCCATGTCGATGTCTCCAAGAGTTTCAATGCACAAATTCAAATTCTTTTCGTAAGATTTTCTCAAATACTTTGACAAACATCTAATATCGATACTTTGACCACCGTATTGATTACTTGCTATTTGTGCGATTATTTGAGTCATTACATTACAAGCAACTTGGAATGATTTTGGCGATTCAATTAATTTGCCGTTTACAACTGTTCCCTTATCAAGCATATCTTTCATATTTACAAGGCAACAGTTGAACATTGGTTGAATTATGTAATCCATATCGTGAAGGTGAATTGCTCCTTCATCGTGAGCTTGAAGCAAATCTTGAGGAATAAGCTTTCTTCTAGCAATATCCTTGCTAACTTCACCAGCGATTAAATCTCTTTGAGTAGAAGCTATCACTGCATTTTTGTTGGAGTTTTCTTCCAACAAATCCTTGTTACTTTCTTCCAACAAACCGATTATACTTTCATCAGTAGTGTTAGTTTCTCTTTTATATTTTTGTACGGCTTTGTAGTTTTCGTATGCTCTTGCCGTAGCGGGATTGTTGTACTGAATTAACTTATAATACACTTGGTCTTCGATATCAGTAATACTCAAAACTTTTCCAATCGTTTTGGCATATCCTTCAATTTCTTTGGCGATTTTTTCAGCCAAATTTTCCTCGTAAATTCCTGTACTACTATTCATAGCTTTTTCTATCGCAACGACAATTTTTTTAGCATCAAACTCAACTTGTCGTCCGTCTCTTTTTTCTACAGTTAGCATTTGCAATCCCTCTTCTCTTTCCTTTTTTTATAAGATTAAATTATTTTTTTACTATTTCCTAATACTGCTTTATTATATCAAATACTACAGATAGTATCAATATGTGGGTTTTTGATTTTTATTCATACTATATATAGTTAGTAGGATTTAAAACATTAAAAAAGCACCTTATCAAAAAGGTGCTCTGCATAATAATTTAATTGTGGCAAATTTAAGCTAATATTTATAATTTTAAAATTATTTTAAAATTCCAAATTCATATCCCTTATCTTTAAAATTTTTAATAATTGCTGAAAGTGAATCAACAGTTAGTTGTTTTCCTGGTGCATCGTGACACAAAACTACAACTAAATCTTGCTCAGCTTGATAAGTTAATGAAGTATTTGCAAATTCAACCATGCCTTCCACAGTCGTAGGTCTTCTGCTTTTTGGTTCAGCATCTCCAACCAAACTGTTCCAGTCAATCCAGTGAATTCCCAAATATTCTAATGCATCATCGCCTGGTTTTAATTGTTTCCAACTCATGTGTCCACCTGGATATCTCCACACGCTTGTTTTAAAATCTGGACCAAGAACATCTTGCAATGCTTTTTGTGCCATTTCAGCTTCTTTTTTAATTCTATCAGCGTTTGCAACTCTTCCTGGATATAATTTTGAATAATCGTGTTCAAAAGAGTGAAGGGCAATTGCGTGACCTTCATTTAATTGGCGTTCCAAAATATCTTTTGTATCTTGTGAAACATGTTTACCAACTACAAAAAATGTAGCAGGAACATTTTCTTTCTTTAATACATCCAAAACTTGTGGAGTTATGCTGTGATTTGGACCATCATCAAAAGTCAAGAAACAAATTTTTTTGTTGTCAGTGTTTTTAACATATCCCTCAGATTTTGTTGGTCTAATAAATTGACTAATTGTTTTGGCATCATAAGCATACGAATCTGCTTTTAAAATATGATTTGAACCCTTCATTAATTTATTCGGATCTTGTTTTGGCTCTTCTTTTTTCTCTGCAGTTTTTTTGTTTGATTTCTTAGAAGAACTCTCAGCTACTTTTGGATTAAGACTTTGTTCGCTGTTGGCTACTTTTACTGCAACAAAACTTCCTACAGCCAATACAAAAATCAAAAGAACTATTGAATTAATTATTTTTTTTCTTCTCTTACGTTTTCTTCTCGCTTCTCTTTCTTCTCTCATAATTTCTCCTATTTCTTATTTAAAATCTCCAAAGCTTTTTGAAGTTGGTTATCTTCTTTCATAAACTCAACTCCAATACCCTTAGCTTTTTCATCTAATTTGATTTCAACATCTGGTTTAACACCTTGTTTGTGAATTTTGTTGCCATTTGGTGAAAAATACTCGCTAATAGTAAGCTTCAACCCTTCGCCTTTTTCCATTGGAATAATCGTTTGAACGATACCTTTTCCAAATGTTTTCTCTCCCACAATCGTAGCTTTCTTGTAATCCTTCAAAGCCCCTGTCAAAATTTCAGATGCAGATGCACTCGAGCCATTCACAAGAACCACCATTGGTAGATTTTGTTCCGAAGAATCACTCTTTTGGACATCTTCTTTTTTATTCTTATCCACAGTCTTAACTATTACTCCTTGTGGAAGAAGATAGTCTGCTATTTTAACCGTAGAATCCAACAAACCACCAGGGTTGTTACGCAAATCCAAAACAATTGATTTCACATTTTGCTTTTTCAAATTTTCGTACTGTTCAATAAATTCCTTATCAGTTTTTCTGTCAAATTGAGTTATGTTGATATATCCAATATCTCCAATTTTTTGAGAATTAACAGTAGTCAAACTAATCATACGACGTGTGATATTTACATCGAAAATCTTACTAGTTTTGTTCTCCATTCTGGCAATAGTAAGCTTAACATCTGTATTAGGCTTACCTTTCATAACCTTCACTGCATCATTCATTTGTGATGCATTGTAATCCTTGCCGTTAATTTTAAGTATAATATCATCTTTTTTGATGCCTTTTTCAAAAGCTGGACTACCTTTGATAGCACTAACAACAGTTATAGCACCAGTTTCAGAAGGAGTAACCACAATTCCAACACCTGCATATTCTCCCTCAGTTTGTTGATTCAAACTATCCATCTCTTCCTTAGTCAAAAACTCAGAATAAGGATCTCCCAAAGATTTTACATAGCCTTCAACAGCTCCTTCTTGTTGCTTGTTCTTGTCTATATCAAAAAGATAATATTGGTCAATCAAGTTTTCAATCTTATTGATCTTCGCTAATGGAATACCATTTTCATTGGCAATCGCTGTTCTTTTTCCTGTAGCATTTCCTACAGAAAAACTTAAATACACCAATAAGCAAAGCCCCAATCCAATAAAAACTTTTTTAAATGTTTTCATAAATCACCTCTAACTAATATATAGTATAACAGATTAACGATTTTTTGTATTAAAATTGAGTTACAATTTGTCTAAGATTATTGTGCTTTTAATTAAAAAAATATCCTCTTTTAATAAATAAAAGAAGATATTAATTACATTATTTAATTGTTAATAGCATAATTCATAACCTTGTCATTTCCAATAGCATAATCTTGGATTTGATTTTCGATAAACATATCGGGATACCACGTTAATCCATCTTTTTTATTAAGATTTGAACAGTGCATTATATCATTATAGTTATAGTCAAATCTAAATAAATAACTTGATGCAGATGAAGTAAATAGGTGACTATTTCCAAAATACAACATAGAACCATATGCAGATGTTGTCCAATCAGATGGCCCTCCTGTAAAATTACCCACTATAGTAACATTATTTAACTCCTTCTTAATATCATCAATTAAAAATGTCGCTGCTGAATAAGAATTGTAATCTGTCAAAACTCTGAATTCAAGTTGTGGATTTGATACTTGATATGTTTGTAGTTTTCTAGATAGCTCTCTAAAATGTGTTGTTTCTCCTCCATTATTGTATCTAAGGTCTAATATGATCTTGTTCGTATTATTTTTCTTGATAATACTATCCATATTTTTTTCTAGATTTTTTAAACTAATCTCATCACTTTTATCAGCTGCCTGATTATATTTTACAATAAGGCTTCCTTCTCTTTCGTAACAATAAAATGCTTCGTCATCGGTAAATCTTTCCTTATTATTTTGTACGAATTTTTTACCTATTTTATCATTAATATCATAAACAAATCTCTTTGATTCGCTACCTTCAAGATATTGTTTGAAGATTTTAGTAGGTTCCATTTTTATAGATTCTATATCGATATTTTGAATCTTGCCATCATTTTCAAGCTCTAGTGATAACCTGTTATTCTTACTTATATTTTCTTTATTATATATATCAATATAACTCAAGTAATATGATTCAAGTTTAGCTTTCTTAAAATATTCATTCTCTCCTGAAACATATTTATAAAACTTATCAAGCAAACTTTTTGCAGACTCTCCATTTATGCTAATAATTTTACTATACAGTAAATTCTTGTAATTTTCTGTAGTATTAATTATGTAAATATCGTAATCAATAATTTTCATTCTTATCGGTAAATAAGCACTACCCACATTAATCATACCCAAAGCATGACCATCATTAGTCATAGCGATAATTTTATCCATATCAAACTTCAAATCTGAAACTGTTCTACCTTTTTTGTTTTGTATAATTTTATTTAATTCTTTTTTCATTTCATCTTCTGTTGAATACCCAAGATAAGACTGTGACTGAATAAAATAATGAAGAAAATTAGATAAATCTGTATTATATTCCTTGTCAGTTAAAGTCTTATTAAAATCTATGTTTTGTACAACAGTCGTCTTGAGCTTACTGTAGTCTACATTTTCATCTTGAAACATAGAATTTAGGTCTATTGTTAATACTTCAATATCATCTAATTCACTATCTGCAAAACTGTTTGTATTTGTTAATAACAGACTTATTATCAACAAAGATACCAAAGTTATTGTTTTAATTTTTTTCATAAATCTCCCCACTATATTTAAATTTATTGTTTTCTCAATGCATAATTCATAACCCTGTCATTTCCAATAGCATAATCTTGGATTTGATTTTCGATAAACATATCAGGATACCACGTTAATCCATCTCTTTTATTAAGATTGGAACAGTGTAACGCATCATTGTATGTATAATCGTACCTTGTGACTCCACTAGATTTTTTTACAAATAATTTACTATTTCCTAAATACATAATAGTTGCCGCTTCTGTCGTCCACCCAGAAGGTCCTCCGGTATTTTCCCCAATTATCTGAAGATTATCAAGGTTTCTCTTGACTCCGTCTACGAACAAGGATCCAGCAGAGTAATTTTCTGGTCCAGTTAATAATTTTATTTCCAATTTAGGATTCAATAATTGATATCTTTTCAGTGCCAATTCAAGTTCTTTTGCATGTGCTGGCCAACCACCTGTGTTGTATCTTACATCTACAATTATTTTTTCTATATTATTTTGTGAAACATCTTTATCCATTTTTTCTATCATATTTTCCAAGATGTTATCTTTATCGGTATTATAACAATTGTTGTATTGGATGATTAAGTTATTATCATTTATATAATAATAAAATGGTTTCATTTTCATGTATCTCATCTTGTCATTTTTTGTGAATTTATTTTTTGTGATATCTGTCATATCATATAAGATTTGAGAAAAATCTGTATTTTCATAACTATATTTGTTTATTTTAACATCTGGCAGATCTATCATTTTGATTGTTTTATTAAGCGTTTTGCCATCAGTTTCTATCTGTAATTTTACTTCTCCATTTTTAATTATATTTTCTTTTTCTAGTGCATCTCCATAATATAAATAAAAATTTTTTATTATCGTATTTTTAAAATATTTATTTTCTGATGAAGTGTATTTGTATAATCTTTCTGTTATGTCCTTGGTATCAATATCATCAAATTTTATTATCTTAGAGTATAATAAATCTTCGTATTCAGGTGTTGTATTAATTATGTAATAATCTCCATTAATAATTCTAATCTTAATTGGCATACAACTTTTCCCTATTTCATACATAGCTGATGTATGTCCATCATGAGTGTTTGCAATTAATTTTGCAAAATCCAAGTTTAAATCAGAAACCGTTTTATTATCTGATGTTTTCAATAGCTCTTCAGCAAGTTTTTCTAATTCTTCTCTTGTAGAATTTCCTAAATAAGCTTGCCATTCCAAATAATAATTTATAAAATTTTTCATATCTTTTTCATACTCAGATTTCGTAAGTACTCTGTTTAATTCAATTTTTCCCAATTGTTTAACTCTTAAATCATCGGGATTGTAATTTTCTAATTTCAAATTATCTTCTATTGGAAATGTAAGAATTTCATTATCCAATTCATTCTTTGCAAATCCTCGTGTTTGTGTATTTAATGCAAGAATGCACGTTAGTAAGAATAAAATTATTTTTTGACTTCTCTTTCTTTTTTTCATTTTATTTCCTCTTAAATATTGTCAATCGTTTTCTATAACTCCATATTACAAATAAAACACATAATTGTCAAACATTTGGTTATATATTTTTTTAAATATTTTCAAGTAATTTATTGCATTAAAAAAACTAAGCTATTGCTAACTTAGTTTCATAATTATCTTAAATAGTTAAGAGGATCAGTGTGTTGACCATTGAATCTAACTTCAAAATGAAGATGAGGTCCTGTTGAATATCCAGTTGATCCCATAAATGCAATTAATTGTCCACGTTTTACTCTTTGACCTACGCTACAATTAAATCCACTCAAGTGTCCATAATAAGTCAAAGCTCCATTATCGTGTTGAACTTTTACAAGATTTCCATAGCCGCCGCTCCATCCAACGTGAACTACAACTCCATCTTCTGCAGATACGATTTGTGTTCCCATTGGCGCTGCAATATCAAGTCCTGTGTGGAATCCTGATCCTCTTCCGAATGGATCGCTTCTCCATCCATAAAAAGATGTCATTCTGTGAGATGATGGTACCGGCCATTGTAAGTATGCCCCATCGTTATTTATGACTGGTGCTGAAATGTTTGTGTTGAATGCTTTATTTCTTTGCATCATTTCACGTCTTCTTTTTTCGGCTTGAGCTCTTTGTGCTGCAAGTAATTTTGCTTGTAATATTGCCTTTTTTTCTTGGTCGATTTTGCCGTCAATTTTTTCAAGCTCTTTTATTAATGAAGATATTTCTGATTCAGTCATCGTTACATTTTTAGAAATATCGTCGATTAACTTTTGTTGTTCAGCCAATGTATCATTTAATGCTACGACTTTTAATTCCAAATTCTTTTTTACAATTTCCATTGTTTGCATTTTGGATTTTAGTTCATCTTCTTTGTAATCTAATGAAATTTTTTCGTGTTTTAAATCATTCAATAGATTTTTGTCAAACCTAGCAATGTAATTCATCAAACTCACGTTGTTCAATAAATCATTCAAATTTCCAGATCCGAAAAGCACATCGACCTTTGCGCCGTCTTTTGATATGTACATTCCTTTTAATCTTTTTTGAAATTCTTTTGTTTTTTGGCTGATACTAGATTTGTAATTTTCGATTTCTTTTTTAGTGTCATCTATTGATTTATTAATTTTTGCCAATTCTTGTTGTTGAATAGCAAGTTCTGACTGAGTTTGAGTTAATTTTAAATTGATATTTTTCAACTTTTCCAACTCAGCGTCTTTGTCATCTTTTAATTTATTTAGGTTGGATTTAGATTCGTTTAAATCCGAAGTTTTTGCTTTTTTTTCGTTATTTAATTCGGTTAATTTGTCTGCATACACTGCATTAGTCATAAGCATCATGCACAAGGCTAATGCGACAATTTTTTTCTTCATAATTCCTTCCTTATATTTTGAGATATTTTTTGCTACTTAGTACGGAACCGAATGCCCCAATTCCGATACCTAGACTGATAAAAATCTTCAATAAATCCCACCTAATCATCACTGGTGGAACCAAATAAGTTGATATCAATCCATACACAGTCTTATTATACCTCAAATATCCATATCTGTACAGGTAATAACAAGCCAAAAACGCAACCACAGCGCCGATTATTCCGAAAAATATTCCCTCCACAACAAGCGGTGCAGATATTACCAAATTCGATGCACCAATATTTTTCTTAATGGCAATTTCTTTTCTTCTGGCATACACAGTTAATCTAATCGTATTTGAAATATTTATTATTGAAATCATCACTAATATTGCAACTACGATTGATCCAGCGTATTTTACAATTCTAGATGCATTTGAAATTTTCGCAATTAAATCTTTGTAAAAACTTACCTTTTCAACGCCATCTATTTTTTGAAATTCTCTAACGTATTTTTCAGCGTCGTTTACATCCTTTAGTGTAACTTCAAATGACGCAGGAAAAGCTGATTCCATTCCTTCAATCAAAGTTTTATCATCTAAAGACTTGGAGAAATTCTCCATAGCTTGTTTGTTGGAAACATACTTCAAATCCTTAATTCCATCTTTTTGTTTGATAAACTGTTCAATCTTTTTCGTCTTGTCCTCTTGAATTCCATTTTCCAAGTACACATTTACAAGATTAACTTTTCCTTCTATGTCTTTTACAGCTTGATTCATCGTCAACATAGATATTATTACAGATCCCAAAATCAAAAGCGCCAGAGATATCGTCGTCAAAGATGCAAGTCCCATCGATCTGTTTTTCCAAATACCTACAAATCCTTCCTTCAAAGTGGATATCATAACTCTAATTCTTCTCATACATTCCACCTTCTTCATCTCTAACAATAATTCCTTTGTCCAATTGAATCACTCTTTTTTGTAATTTATTCACAATATCTTTCTCGTGAGTTATCATCAAAACAGTCGTGCCACGTTCATTAATTCTAACCAACGCATTGGCAATGTCCATACTAGTCACTGGATCCAAATTTCCCGTAGGTTCGTCTGCAATAAGTAGTTTAGGTTTATTAACCATTGAACGTGCAATGCACACTCTTTGCATTTCCCCACCGGATAATTCGTGTGGATATGCATTCTTTTTGTCTTTCAAATTTACCAAATCAAGCACAGTATCAATCGTAGATTTTATCTCTGAAGAGCTTTTACCCAAAATTTGCATAACGTATTTTATGTTTTGGTACACAGTTTTATTCTCCAATAATTTAAAATCTTGAAACACCATTCCTATACTTTGTCTTAATTTAGGAACCTTTCGTGCTTTTAATCTGGTTATGTCTTCACCGTAAAGGTAAATCTTACCCCTATCTGGATTTATTTCTTTAAGTATAAGTTTAGTAATAGTTGATTTGCCCGCACCGCTTGGTCCAATCAAAAAAACAAATTCACCTTGTTCAATTTTAAAATTGCAATCGTTTAGTGCGCACACTTTATTTTTATATGTCTTATCGACATGAACGAATTCTAACATTTTTCACCTCGTAAACCTAATTATATCACAGTCTTTTTAAATTTTTAAACAACTGGATATTTAAATCTTTTTAGGGTATATATATTTTAGGTGATGAAAATGAACAAAAAAGAAATTAGAAAACAAATGTTAAAACAAAGAGACTCCATCTCTGATAAGCAAAAAGTCGACGATGAACTCTTAAAGGAATTGGAAAACTTAAAAGAATTCAAAAATTCCAAAAACTTTTTTGTGTATGTGAGCTTTGGATCTGAGTTTAACACACACAAGCTCATAAAAGATTTGTTGGAACAAGGAAAAAAAGTGTACGTTCCATATATAAAATCAAAAGGACACATGATTGCAGTAGAAATCAAAAGCATGGACGATTTGGCTCCTGGAGCTTACGGAATCCTAGAACCTAAAAATCCAGTTGAATCAGACGTTAAATTTGATTTCATGCTAGTACCTGGACTATGTTTCGACAAAAACAAATACAGAATTGGCTACGGTGGAGGATTCTACGACAGATTTATCGACAAAATCGGAGAAGATTCATATAAAGTTTCCATAGTGTACGATTTTCAATTAGTAGATGATTTAAATCCAGAAGAATTCGACAGACCAGTAGACAAATTAATAATCCAAAAATAAATACACACAATCAAAAAAGACCACAAAATTGAATTTCAATTCATGTGGTCTTTGAAGCTTCTCATATTCCTAAAAATATCTAATTAAATATTCTCTTTATTTTATCAAGCAAAGAACTATTGTCCCCATCTAACAAAGCATAATTCATAACCTTGTCATTGCCAACTGCGTAATCTTCGATTTGGTTTTCGATAAACATATCAGGATACCACGTTGATCCATCTCTTCTATTAAGATAGGAAGAATGTAACACATCATTGTATGTATAATCGTATCTTATCATTCTATCGGATGTATATATAAATAGTTCACTCTTTCCAAGAAAGATGATGTTTCCTGCATAATTCGCAAAATTGGAAGCTCCCGCAGTATTTGTTCCAATTAATTTTACATTTTGTAAGTTTCTTTTTACACTATCTATCATTTTTGTAGCTGCTGAAAAAGTTCCCTCACTAGTTAACACTTTAATATTGATTTTTGGATTTAATAATTGATATTGCATTATGGCAAACTCTAATTCTCTTGTATGTAATTCATTACCACCACCATTATATCTGATGTCTAATATGATGTTGTCAATATCTTTTGCTTGTATTTCATTTTGCATTTTAGTTATCATATCTTTTAATACGTTATCTTTATTCATATCATAAGAATAATTATATTTAATTACTAAATTTCTGTTTGATTTATAGAAGTAAAATGGTTTATTTTCTGTGAATTGTTCTTTTCCCCAATTTGTATATGCATCCCATTTTAATTCATTAGTATCGTACATTATTTGATTGTAGCTTTCATCATCGTAATAATTTTTGTATATTCCAATATTATCAGTTTTAATGGTGTCTACAATTTTATCAACGATTTTTCCATTTTGCAAAATTTGTAAATGTACTTTATTCCCTTTTATTATATTTTCTTTTTTAAGTAAATCAGTGTATAACATGTAACCATAATGTAAAAGATTTTTCCTGCCAGTTTCATTTTCTGCAGAAATGTATTTGCTCACTATTTTCAATATTTCAGATGATTTTACACCTTCTATGCTTACTATTTTAGAATACAATAAGTCTTTGCACTTTTCTGTTGTGTTTATTATGTAGAATTCGTCGCCAATTATTTTTATTATGAACGGGAATCGCTCTGTCCCTAAAAAATACATAGGAGTTGTGTGTCCATCATTCATATTAGATATTATTTTAGCAAGTTGCAAATTCAAATCACCAACGGTATTTCCTGTTGGATTTTGTAGTAATTTATCAATATCCGAATCTAGCTGTTCTTTTGTGTATCCTCCAAGATATCCTTGTTCATGGATATAAAAACTTTTGAAATTATTAACATCTTTGATGTAATCTTCTTTTGATAAAACTCTATTTAATTCTATCTCTCCAAGCTTTTTGTGTTTTTCCTTGTTTGTGTCCAAGTTTCCCTTGTGGTATATGCTATTTACAGAGAATGTTAATACTTCTATATTATCAAGTTCATTTTCAGAATATGAAATATTAGAAAAAGCTACTGCTATAACTATAATTATAGCAGCGCTTATTTTTTTGATCTTATTTATCATTTTTAATTTGTATCCCTTTTCTGTATGGATTAACACATGGATATGGTATATCTATACATCTTCCACCTCCGTCCAATACTATACAAGCTGAACTTGAATTTGGTTTTATTTGAATTAAGTTTCTACTGTTTCTTTCTTTAATGATTTTCATAAAATACTCCTTTCAATATGTCTGTTATTATTTTTTCTGTAATATAGAATTCTATATCCTTGTAGCCTAATTACTATATCACACAACCTACATCGGCTAATTCGTTTTCGATATTTTTCTAAATCACCTTCTTTCTATTAATTTCTATATTAATTAAGTTAATTAATAACTTATCTATATAGCCTTTGAAATAAATACAATTTTCTTGTTTATTAATATTTCTCTTATATGGACATCCCCCCATACATAATGGCAAGTACTTGCAGTTTTTACATACTTCATCATATGTTGGATCGAATTTCAAATAATTTAACATGTTTTTGATATCTATTTTTGATATGTTTAATATATTGCCATAAGATCTTTTGATATATCCTATATCTACAAAACACTTGTACAGATACCCTTCACTATCTATAACCACTGAATTAATTGACTGCGCTGAACAATAGTATGGGGTTTCCTTTGGATACATATTGTCTATGTCGCTATTTTTGTAATATTGTATAAACTTTATTTTTTCTTCAAGAAATTCTTCATTTGTTAAGTAAGTGTCTTCATTACAAGTACAATTATAATCTTCAACTTTAGCAAGGTATATGCTTATTTTCTTATCAAAATTTCCTATTTCATCTACAATATCGTAAAAACTATCAATATTATTCTTAGTCATATTAATTCTTATGGAAATATTTGGTAAATTATCAATATTTTCTTTTATATTAGCAATTATTTTTTTATATGTAGGACGATTTGGCTTTAATCTTCTTTGCATATCATGCGTTTTTTCATTTCCATCTAGTGTTATCTGAATGGTATTTATATTACATCTTCTTAGCTTTATCGAATTCTCATCATTTAATAGAAATCCGTTTGTTATCATAGTAGAATAGTATAACACATTATTTTCATGACAAAGTTTCAGAAAAAACTCAGACATTTCTACAATTTTATTTATTTGGAGTAATGGTTCTCCGCCATACCATGTGATATTAAGTTCTGAAATTGTATTTATTTTACTATCAACAAAATCATAAATTGATTTAATTACTTTATCATTTATTATTGCATTTGATCTGATGTCGTTTTCGAAGCAATATGAACAATTAAAGTTACACCCCATAGTAGGCGCGATAATTATAGATAATTTATCAGTATTAAATTTAGAACATAGCATATTATGTCTAATCAATTCTACTTCATCTATCTCATCATTTATAAAAAATCCTTCTTTAATATAATCATCTATATCTTCCAAATCAGAAAACATTCGCCTTTCAATAAGCTTTCTTTCTTTATCGTTTATTTGTGCTATAGCTCCTGTCAACGAATTATATAATATATTATCTTCTCCATCTTTAAAAATAAAATTGTATTTTGATTCCTTCATCTCTTCTCCTTGTGTTTTGTAATTAATTGTTTTTATTTGTCATAAGATCATATCTTATTCTTTTAGGTTTGATGCAATCTTCTCTAAGATTCAGTGTTTTCTAGGGATAACCTATAGGCATCTATCATCGTAGCGATAGTTTTCATTAACATGCTAACTCAACAATTTATCGTTAATAGAAAAACAATACAATGCTATTTATTTTTTTACTATTTTCTTGATTATATATCCAGTTTACTTTGATGTGAATATATCGCATTTTTAATTTATCTGTTATTATTATAATTTACTTTGACAATCTCACAACCTCATCACTAACATCGATTAATCTGATATCATGTGAAATCATTATAATTATCTTATCATTTTTTATTTGTTGAAGATAATTTAATAAGTTATTTGTACTTTCTTTGTCAAGCATTGCAGAAGGTTCATCTAAAATAATCACATCATAATCTTTTGATAAAGCTATAAGCAAAGATAACTTGTATTTTTCTCCTCCTGAAAAATCTTTTGTTTTTTGCAACTTTGGTTTATTATTTTCTATGCTAATAAGCTTATTTAATTCCAATACATTAATCAAATCATTTGATATATTAAATGAATTAAATTTTTCTATATCTTCCAAGAAGTTAATTATTTCAGCATATTGTGTAGTTATGGATATGTTCTTAGTTCTAAGATTGTTGATATCCAAATTCTTCAAATTCACATCATTGTAATATACATTTCCTTGGTACTCATCACCAAATAATCCTAGAATTAGATTGATGAGTGTACTTTTCCCTGCTCCATTATTTCCAACTATCGTGTAGATATTTGACTTTTCAAATTTATAGCTAAAATCATCAACTATTTTTTCATTTTCCACATAAGAAAAACTAATATCTTTTAAAGTTATAGAATCTATATGGTTTAATTGTACTTTACCAAATCTATCCACTTTCATATTTAATACTTCATCTATTCTTTTATCAACAGTTTTAGCTTTTTGATATGATTCACCAAGATTAAATGCAAAACTTACAGAATCTAATATATTATTGAACAATAGCAAAACTATTGTGAACTGTCCTATAGTCATTTGCCCTTTTATTACTTTTATTCCACCTATTACAAATATAAATGTCCTAGTAAGTATGGATATTATACTATCCATTGATGAGTAAATGTATGTTATTACTTGGTTATCCAAAATTTTTCCAAATAAATTTGAAAATATATTTGAATATGATTTTTTCAAAACTTCTGTTAATCCATATAATTTTACTGTTTTCACATCTTCTACTTGCTTATAACTGTTAGAAAAGAATTTTGATCTGGTTTCTATAACTTTATAATTGCTCTCATAAACTTTGTTTTTCATTAACTTGTATGTGATTAAATATAGAAAACTTGCTAAAATTAAAATATAAGCAATCAATTTACTAAAAGCAAATACAAGTATGAACGATAATACTACCGACAAAATCTGAGTTAATATGTTTCTTACACTTGTCAATGAAAATATAATTATTTCATTAGTGTCACTATTCATTCTATCTATCAAATAACTTGCATCAAATTTTGATATAAGTAAGTAATTTATATTATGAACTTTTTCAATCATCATTTTAGTCATTTTAAAGGCTGAATTAACTTGGATTTTTAAATAAAGCCTCTCAGTTATGAATCCAAATACTATACTTACAATTCCAAGAACAGCTACCCAAAAACAATAAATGTATATGTTTTCTTTAGTCGCTGTTTTATTAGATAATATATCAATAAAATTACCTGTAATATATGGAGTGAGAATACCTACTAATGTAGAACAACAGGATATAAAATAATAAAGAAACAAATGAACTTTATTTGGTTTACAATAATTATATGTTTTTCTTAGTATTTTTATCATATTTTCTCCTAATTGTCTAATTAAATATTCCCTTTATTTTATCAAACAAGGAATTATTGCCTTCATCTCTCAATGCATAATTCATCGCTGGATCATTCCCTATCATGTAATCTGCAAAAGATTGCTCTGCGTGGAAGTCTGGTGTCATTGTATTCTTGTCAAAATCAAAGTTCATATAATTAAATAAATACGAATCGACATTTTCATAGTGTTCTCTAAAAACCTTCATACAGTAAGATATTTGAAAATAAGTATCTTTAGTATAAAACATATTAACATTTCCAGCATATGTTAATACTGGAAATCCACTATCTGTACCAATTACTTCAACGTTATGAAAATTCTTTACAAATAGCAAAGCGCAGTCTCCTGCAGCAGAGTAAGTTCCATCGCTTACTAGAACTTTTATTTTAGTTTTAGGATTTGCCCCCTGATATGCCATCATCTTACTAAAAATATTGAAGATATATGAGGAATCTCCTCCGGAGTTATATCTTAAATCTATGATTATATTTGAAAATATATTACTATCTAATTTGTCACAGACATCCTTGGTGAATTTTTCAATATTATAGTTTTCGTTTTCTGTGCAGGAATTATACCTAATAATCAAATTGTCACCTTCTGTTTCAATATAGTATAATTTGCTTACATCAACAGGATATGATAATGGTTTTATTGAAGCATTATTCTTGTTACTAATTCTTTTTCTTTCATATTGTAACATATCTGTTTTTCTCCCATTTATCTTTAATTTACTTACTATTAAATCATCTAACTTAACAAATGGTATATCTACTTTTATAATTTTATCTCCTGTTTTTAATTCATAAATATTTTGTTTTTCTGTTACAACATTTTCTCTTTTCAAGATATCGTAAGAATTTAAGTAAGAATTTTGTCTACGAAGTTTGAAGCTTTTATTTTCACCATTAGCATAAGGTTCTAGTTTATTAACAATATCTTTTGTTTTAATATTGTTTATACTTATGACTTCTGAACCTAATAAGTTATTAAACTGTTCATTAGTACCTACTATGTAGTATTTCCCATTGAATTCATCTATAAAAACTGCAGATTTTTTCACATCTATTGGAAGGACAGAAACATGACCTTGTCTATAGTTTGAGATTATTCTCATTAACTCTATATTTAAATCCAAGACAGTTTTATTTTTAGTGTCTGTTAATAATTCATTGTATGAATTTGTAATTTCATCTATATTTGCTTTATCATAAAAAGCATGATTATCTTCCATAAAATCTCTTATATCCATTACCTGTTTTTTGTATTTATAAGAACTTATTGGTTCAGTGCCGTCAATTTTATGCGAATCATATTTCTCAACATTGCTTGTGTTGATATAATCAATGAAGTCTTGATTACTAATTGTTATAATTTCATCCTGTCTAACAAAACTAGTAGTGGTTATAAAAAAAATCATAACCACAACTAACTTTATTATTTTACTTAATATCTGACTTTGTAACATGTCCATTACTTTTAATATTAATGTACCATTTACAAAAATCTGTGATGCATACTAAAGCTCCAAAACAGGTGCAATATTTATTCCAACAAGAAGCTTCGTTTATGCTACAAACTCCACTTCCACTTGTTCCTGCTCCGTGATTCCTTCCGTCCATTAATACTTTCATATTTTCCTCCTTGAATTTTATGCCATTTCAGCAGATTTATTTTTAGAGAATATTATTCTCAAACTACCTGTTTTAATTAATCAATAATAGACTTCATTTTATTAAATAACGAATTGTCTCCTTCATCTCTCAATGCATAATTCATAGCCGGATCATTTCCTATCATGTAATCCGCAAATGATTGCTCTGCGTGGAAATCTGGTGTAAGCATATCACCTTCATAATCATAGTTTTTGTAATTATGATTAAATACATCTTCCCTTTCATAATTTTGAAATAGTAAAACTCTTGCATACTGGCAATACACTTTTAAATTTTTAATATATAATAAACTATCAACTCCTGTTGTAGTTTTAATTGTAAATCCCGAATCACTACCTATTATTTCAACATTGTCCAGCTTTCTCATTGTTTCTATTGTTGCAAATCCAGCTGCAGAATAAGATTTATTACTTATCAATACTTTTACCTGTGTATTTGGATTTTTTATTTGATATAACCCAATTTCTTTTAATATGCTAAGATAATTTTTAAGAAAGCCTCCAGTATTAAATCTCAAATCAATGACTATTTTAGAAGGTTTGTTTTTATATAATTTTTCATTTATTTCTTTAGTAAAATTATATGTTATATATTCTGGATTCTCGTAACATGAATTGTAATAAATTACTAAGTCTTTATTCTTCGCTTCAGAGTAAAAATTTCTTTCAGTATAATTTGTTTTATTTAATGGCTTGATACTAGCGAAGTTTGAAACTTTAGTTATGTTTAATATTTCATTCACATTAAAAAAGTAAAAATCTGTATAACTAGAATTTATTTTTCCAAATTCCCAGTTTTGATGTTTAATTGGTATTAAATTTTTATAGAATATTTTTCCGTTTTTTTCAAGTTTAAGGGTTATTTCATTGCCATCCACTATATTTTCGCGCTTTAAGTTATCAACTATTTTAATGTTTTCAGTTGCAAATACTCTTGAAATATTCTTGTTTTCACCTAGAAAATATTTTGATACTTTATCTTCTACTTCTTCAATTGGAGTATTATTTATTGCTAAAAGTTTGCTTCCTAACATATCATTGTCTTCTTCGGCACATTTTTTTATGTAGTAGCCATCGTTGAACATAATTAAATCAATTGGCAATTGTTCAGTAAAAAATCCTGAACGAAATCCAAGATGTCCTTGTTTTAAACTCGAAGCCAGTACATTTAAATCTAGTACGGTATCTACAATTGTATGTTCTTTTTTATCTTTAATAAATTTGTCACATTCTTTTGAAAATTCTTCTCTGGATGTATTATTAAAAATTACATGATTTTCTTTCAAAAAATTTTCTACGTCTTTTATTGTAGTTTCATACTCTTCTTGTGATATTTTAGTATTTAAATTAACATGAATTTTATCTTTTAAGTTAACATTTTCTAAAAGATCTTCTTTTATATAATCAGGTGTGTCTTCTATGTTATTTGAATATGTAAATCCAGTAGTAGTTATGATAATTATCATAACTACTACTAAATTTTTAATAAATCTTTTAAACATTTAAACTGTTTTTCGGATTATATCCAGATACCTTAACTGTCCAGCAAAATGATATCGGTATATAAATATTTCCGCAACCATTTGAACCACAAGGACTGTTACCAACACAACCACCTTTGTTTATATTACATCCTCCGCCAGCTGTTGCACAAGGACTACTACTGTTTGTTCCTGCTCCGTGATTTCTTCCATCCATTAATACTTTCATATTTTCCTCCTTGAATTTATGCCATTTCGGCAAATTTATATTTAGAGAATATTATTCTCCAGCTACCTGTTTTAATCTTATTCTGACAATTTTCTTCATAAAATCTTCCATATTATCTTTGAATCTATTACATGCCTTCTTGTTATTTACTACTCTTTGATAAGGACATCCTCCCATGCAAAAAGGTAATAATTTACAATCCTTACATTTTTCATCTTCAGTAGGATCATATAGCATATAATCATAATACATATTAGTGTTTCCATTAGAATTATCGTTTATATTTCCTATTTTTCTGTCTACGAATCCAATATCTGACCAGCACTTATATAAATCTCCATTACTATTAATCACCAATGAATTTACAGCATCAGCTCCACAAAAATTTGTTATTTTGTATGGATATTGATATAGCAAGGTATCTTCACCGTAAGTTTCATGAAATTCTAGAATCTTTTCAAAAAACTCTTTTTTTTGGATACAATGACAATCCTCATAAGAATCGTTGTCATTTTCTACTGGTGCTATGTAGATTAATATTTTATTTTCTTTATCAAATTTTTTCATATCATCAATTACTTGATTGTAAGAATTTTTATTATCATTATCTAAGTTAATTCTTATATGTGTTATTGGTAAAAATTCGTAGCTATCTTTTAAATTTTTTAAAATAATTTCATAAGTTTCGTTTCCATTATGTAGAATTCTTTTTTTATCATGCCATTCCTTTGATCCATCTAATGTAACTTGAATACTATTTATCTTTAAACTATTAAATTGTTCGACTATTTCTCTGGTTAATAGATATCCGTTTGTAACTATAAAGGCTGTATACATGACATTATGTTCATCACACATTTTTATTATTTTATCTGAAAGTCTTTTTATGCTATCAAATTCAAGCAAAGGTTCTCCCCCATACCATGATATGGATAGAGTATTTAATCTTTCAATTTGCTCAGAAATAAATTCTATTATGGAATTCTCCGTTGATTCATTCATTGACTTTTTATTTTCTGCATTTTTCTCATAACAATATGAACAATTAAAGTTACAAGCAAGAGTTGGTGCTATTGTTAATGATAAATTAGAGTTATTAAATCTTGAACTAAGCAATTCATATTTAATTTTAGATAATTCATCGTCATCATCATCTAATACAAAATTCATATCTTTGAGTTCTTGAAATTCCTTTGGTAATTCTTTTCTCTCTTCGATTTTTTCATACATTTCAATATCATCGCTGTCTAATAATGCCAATGAATTAGAATACGAATTATATATCGCAACGTTTTCATCAACTTTTAATAAAAAGTTATATTTTGATTTCTTCATATTTCCCCCTTCATCACTTTTATAATCAAATATCTTCATTACTTTTATAACTATATATTAAATCGAAACGTTTTTATTGTCAAGGATTTATTTATTTATTTTTCTAATAAATGAGTGATATTTAATCTATATCCTTATGTGTTAATGATATGTATTATCAATTTTTATCATCTAATATGGATATTTTCTAAGTTTGCTAAGTTATTTCATTTATTTAAAATTTCAATATATGATTATTTTAGTAATATTTTTTTTATGAAATTATAATATAAACTAAAAAACAGGGGCATATTTCTAAATGTCCCTGTTCAATCTCTAATATTTTATTTAAAATCCAATGTATCCACGAATTGTAATATTTCTAATAACTTTGTTCTTTTTTTGAATGTTTTCTCTATGTTTTTTTTCAAATATTGGTACAAGTCATCGTTTCTAGCTTCGAAGGATTTGATTTCCATTATGATATTCATGTATTTTTTGTCTTTGTATGTGCTTTTTAATCTCTTTCGATAAATTTCCCATACTTTTTCAAATGTTTTGTCTTTGTCTTGTTTGATAAGTTCTTCTACGAAAAGTATAAAATAATACGAATCGTGTATTGATGACAAGTTTTTGAATACATTAGTATAATCTTCTTCGTTCAAATATTTCTTGGTTTCTGATATGATTTCTTTTTCCATTTCAATTGAGTAATTATCATTGTCCAAGCTTTGTGAAAGCATAATTACATAATCGTTGATTAATTTGAATGTGGATTCTTTGTCGTCGACTTTTGAATATTTGTACAGGAATTCTCTCCATTTGGCTATGAATTTCGTCATGTAATTCATAAGTATATACGTTCTGACATCTATTGTGAATACGTAATTGGATGTGAATATGAAAAACTTTTTGAAATATTCAAAATATTTCAATAGTGCATCTGATATCATGCTAATGGATAATGTTGTGACTATTTCTTGGTTTTCTTCTGTCAATTCGATGTTGCCTTTTAATAGTGACGGACTATTTCCATATTGAATTAGTTTTTTGATTGCGTATACAAATAGATAAGAATATGATTGATCATCTTCGATTTTGTCAAACAAATCTTGTAACATATCAAAATCTTTGTCTTTGATAAGATATAGTATCGTCTTTTTGTGAAGTTGTACTTCACTCATGTCGCTGTAGTAATTCACAACTGAAGAAAATGAATTTTCTTGTTCACGTTCCACTAGGTCGATAAGTTCGATGTCACTGTTTCTGTCGTTGATGTATATGTCGTTAATTTTAAGAAGCTCTTGTTCGCTATTTTCGTTTTTGAATGCGAATTTTTTCTTGTTCCAATCGTAGATGCTTAATCCATCTGTTCCTGTTTTTTTGTATATTAAAAAGTTGTTTAATCTAAAAATATCGTAATTTTCCATAGCTTAAATTATATACAAAAAAAGCTACCAAATCAAATTTGATAACTTTTTTATAAAATATGTAGTTTAGATTATATACCCACAGATATTTTTAAAGCTTCATCCAACTTTATCAGAACTCTATCATCAAAGCTACCTACTTTTTCACGAAGCCTTTTTTTATCAATAGTTCTTATTTGTTCAGCTAAAATAACTGAATTTTTCGGTAAACCGTACTTGGATCGTTCTATTGCAACATGTGTTGGTAATTTCGCTTTATTTATTTGTGAAGTAATAGCTGCTATGACTACGGTTGGACTGTATTTGTTTCCCACATCATTTTGAACAACAACGACAGGTCTTACACCACCCTGCTCAGATCCAACAACAGGGCTTAAGTCTGCGTAAAATATGTCTCCTCTTTTTACTTTCATAAACTCACCCTATAAACTCTTCGCTATTTTAAGAACTATTTTTATTATATCCAAAACACTTCAAGAAATCAATATAATAAACTTGCCCAACTTAAAAGCTGGGCTAAGATTAGTTGATTTTTTGTAAATAGTCGCACACTTCTACGACTTTTCCATTTCTAGTGTAAATTCTAGGAATTCTCATTGTAACTCTACACAAAAGCTCATAGACATTTGTGTTTGCCATTTCCGCCAAATCATACAATGATATTTCTCCCATGTCATCTTTTCCGAATAACAAAACTTTGTCGCCAACTTTTACATCTCTAATGAAAGATACATCTATCATAATTTGGTCCATGCAGACTTTTCCCAAAATTTTTGCTTTTTTGCCGTTGATAATCACATAAGCTTTGTTGGATAATTCCAAAGGATAACCGTCAGCATAACCTATTGTAGCTGTTGCAACTACTGTTTCAGAGTTTGTCGTGAATGTTCTTCCGTATCCGATGTCTGTTCCTTTTGGAATTGTTTTAATCATTGACACTGTTGTGTAAAGCGAAGATATTTCTTCCAGATTTAACCTAGAATTTTCTCTTACATAATCTGATGCGTGATATCCGTAAAGTCCGATTCCACATCTTATCATATCCAAGTAATATCCGTGAATTATCGCTCCAGCATCATTTGCTATGTGTTTTATTGGAACAGTTATTCCTCTGTTTTCCACATCAATCATAAAGCCAATGTATGTATTGTATTGTTCTTTGGTATAGGAATAATCTTCGCTATCAGCATCTGAAAAATGACTGTAAATTCCTTGCAACACTACATTATCCATTTTATAAATTTTGAATATTTCTTCCAAGCATTTATCTTTGTCAAGTCTAACTTGGAACCCTAATCTTGTCATTCCTGTGTCGATTTTGATGTGAACTTTGCATATTTTATTCAAACTTTTTGCAACGTTGTTGATTTCAACTGCAGTTTCATAATCGTAAACTGTTAATTCGATATTGTTTTTGATGGCGACTTCAATGTTTTCATTGGAAATGTATCCTAAAATCATAATTGGTTTGAATATTCCATTTTTGCGAAGTTCCAAGGCTTCATTTATATTGGACACTGCAAAGTAATCTATTCCCAAATATTCCAATTCTTTTGTAATAAATGCTGCGCCTTGTCCATAAGCATTGGCCTTAACTACGGCACACATTTTGACTAAATTGCTTATGTTTTTGATTTCTTTGTAATTGTGTTTTAATTTGTCCAAATCAACCTTCAAATAACTTTGATATTTAAACATTATTTCTCCTTACAAGCACTAATCGCTTCCGGTAAATTTCTAATAATATCCGATGCAATAATGCTGTCCTCTCCTATTTTTTGTTTTGCAAAATCTCCAGCTAGTCCGTGAATATACACTCCCAATTTACAAGCTTCGAACACATCTGTGTTGTGCATAAAACTTGCAATAATTCCAGACAAACAATCCCCACTTCCAGCTGTTGCCATTCCTGCGTTTCCTGTATTGTTTACATAAATTTCGTCATTTTTTGCGACGATTGTGTGATGGCCTTTGAGAACTACTATACATTTGTGTTTTTTTGAAAAATCCGTAGCTACTTCCTCACGATTTTGATTGATATATTCTACATCCAATCCCGAAAGTCTACTAAATTCCAATGGATGTGGAGTTATGGCAACTGAATAATCTTCAAATTCTAGTTCACAGAAATCTTTTATTGAGTTTAATCCATCAGCATCTATCAAAACTGGTTTATGGAAGTTTTTGAGTACGGCTTTTATCAATTCATAATTTAATTCATCTTTTCCCATGCCACAACCAATTGCGACACAGTTTTTATTGGAAATATATTCTAAAACTTGAGAAATAGAATTATTACTCAATTTTTTGTCGTCACATTCAAGTGGAAGTATTATATTCTCAACGGATTTAATTTGCATGATTTCCGAGATAATTTCAGGGACAATTGTGTACACCAATCCACTACCACAGCGAAGTGCTGCCATGCTTGCCAAGTAGACGCTACCACACATTCCGTTCGAACCACCAATTATGCAGACTCTTCCGTAGTTTCCTTTATTGGAAAAAGGGTCGCGTTTTTTTATTGTAAAATCCATTTTAATCCTCCAACATCAACACGCACATTGCTATTGCGTATTCTTCATCGTGAGAAATGGATGCATCAATATCTAAAACTTTTGGAAATTTATCTGTATTTAATTTTACAACTAAACCGTCATCATGTATAGACTCCACATCCATAAAACTCATTTTACCAATTCCAGTCTTCAAAGCTTTTGACACTGCCTCCTTCATGCAAAACATCCCTGTAATCGTCTCATAATTACGATTTTTCGATTCAATGTATGAAATTTCTCGTTCAGTAAAGACTTTTCGCATAAATTTATCCAGATTTTTTATGTTTTCAATTCGTGAAACTCTTAGAATATCAGTTCCACATCTAATCTTCATTTTTGATTCCTTCAAATTTTTCCAAGAATTTGTTTCTCAATGCTAAAAAGTCTAATTTTTCAATGTCTTCCACGCTTTCCACATCTTTTACGAATTCTTCTACGATTTCTCCTATTATTTCGAATGAATTTTGTGAAAAATTATTAATATTATATGATTCCGACAAATATTTTATGCTTTCTTTCATTAATTTATCCGTCAAAATATCTTGGTAAGTTTGGTTGATGTTGCAGTTGCTGATTTCTTTTTCGATGACTTTTTTTATGGAATATATCACATAATACACAAAATCCATAAAAATCTCACTATTTTCTCTGTCATCAAGGGCAAATAATATCGACAAACAGAAATTCCAGTTGAAGTCCTTGTCCAATCTGCTGTTAAGTCCCTGTGCAAATGAAGTGTGAATGTAATCTCCAAATTCCATATCCGAAAAATCATACAATTCACCAAAACTAATTGGCTTGTTACTTATGGCATTGACTTTGTTTAATATGTCGATCAATCTTTCTTCGTATTGTTTCTTCTCCAAAACATCCATTATTGAAAACAAATAATCGCTTACTACATTTGCAATATTTCTCATATCTATTACAAAACCTAAATTGTATTTTAATTTAAGCATGTATCCATCGTGAATCATTTTTGTTATGATGCTTTTAAATTGTTGTCTTGTAGCATCGTCTTCGTTGGATTCCACTGTCATCATTTTTTTGTAAACACTGTTGAGTTGTTTGTCGATAATTGTAAGGTTATTTTTGATTGAATACATTACATCACGTATCAAATCTTCTGTCATAACGTAGTTTGAATTTTTGTATAAAATCGAATGATCTACCTCTCCCCAGAACACATTAACCATGGATTTGATTTGCACTTCAAAATTGATTTTCATATCGTCGTTTTCCACAAAAATAGCGTCAATTTTATAAATTTCAAACCCGTTTTTTTGTTTTTGTGGTTGTGGTTGATCTAGGTTAAGTCTGATTCTCATATCATACTTAGAATAATAATAGCCGTCTTCATCTTTGTAATAAAAAAGTCTTTTCAAATATTCGTACAAATCTTTTTCATTTTCGTTGAAACGACATTCTATTCTAACTCCAATTAAATCTGGAAATAGATTGAACACTTCCTCTACGTCTTTACATTTTATATAATAATTTTGTTTTAGTATTTTTTCTTTGATGCTGTCTTCTTTTTTTACACGTGCGTTAATATTAATAACATCTTCGTTTGTTTCAAAAACTTTACTGAAAAACTCTTTTGTTTCTTCTGCAACAAAGTTTATGAATTTGTAACGACTATTAATTAATTTAACAGCATCATTCATAAATTGAAAAATTCCAGCTCTCATTTTTAACTCCTTTTTATTGCTACTACTATTTTACCATATTTAAGCTTTTCACATGCATCAAAAAAGAGCACTGCGTGTGCTCTTTTGATTTTACAATTTACAGAAACTTCATCCTTTTAGGATTAATGTCTCGTTCTATTTCGTGAAAGCCCTTGATTTCGATGTTGTTTTCTTCTATGATTTTTTCGATTTTGGGTTTGTCTTCCAAGTTATCGTACAATATAGAAATCCCACAACACACATCCAAGACTCTTGGCGTTGGTGCAATCGTAGCTTTAATAGAATTTTCTTTGATTAAATCGTAAAGTTTTTGTCCGTTTGCCACATCTTTGAACAAGATGTAGTTCATTTTATCTGCCATTTTCAATCATTTCAACGAATGCTTCAATTCTTGTCTTCAATTGTTCGCTGTCTTCGTCAGTATAATCAGTTTCAATTCCCAATACTGGAATGTTGTGATCTTTAAGTTCTTTTTCTACAATGTGACCTTCTGTATCGTAAATGTTACAGAATTTTAAGTTAACATCGATTACACCGTCAACGTTGTATTCTTTTGCAAGTCTGATGATGTCGTCAACTCTTTCAGTGTTTGGAGTGTAACATGCGCAGTTAATGCCTTTCATGTATCTGTCTGTCAAGTGGTCAACCATCTCGTCCATAGTTTTGCCGGATTCATCTACAGTTAATTCAAAATATCTTGAACCTGTACACATTTCTTCACATACAACAGCTGCTCCACTTGATTCAATGATGTGGTGTAGTTTCCAGTTTGGAATAGACAATGGAGTTCCTGTTAACATTAATCTTGTAGCGCCTTTTTTGTATACGCTAACGTTTTGTTCTTTTCTCTTATCCAATTCGTCGCACAATTCATTAACTTTTTGTGCAAATCTAGTTGGATCATCGTAGAATGCGATTTGAGAAATTAATAAACAATCTTTACCACTGATTGGAACATTATCTAATTTACGGAATTCCCACAATCTTTGCATTGCACGTCTTTTATTGTTGATTAAAACAATTGCATCATGAAGAGATTCTGGAGTTAATTTGTTGCCAGTTAATTCTTCGATTCTGTCTATGTATCTATAAACCTCATCTTTGAAGAATTCTACGTCTTTGTCTCTTTTCATTTGTGGCAAATCAAAGATGTACATTGGAGCATCTTTTGACATGATTTCCCATGCTTTTTTCTTGCCGTCGCAAGTTGTTTCTCCGACGAATAAATCTGCAAGTCTGAAGAATGGACAAGTTTTTTCAAATCTAGCACCTAAAGATGCTTTGATTAGTGGACATGTTGCAGTTGGAAGATATTTTTCTCCACCTGGTACCCAGAATTGAGATCCTGAACACAAACCAGTATTAATAGCTCCGCATCCAAATACTACTTCGTCAGGAACGTGAATACAGAATGTTCCTACAACTTTTCCGCCGTTTTTTTGGAATTCGATTAATTCAGCTGGTCTAATTCCGTGGATTTCTGCAACAACCATGTTGAAATAATCCATTTTTTCTGGTCTATTTTCTTGTGATAAATATACATCACCAAATGCTTGTGGTAAAACTTCACACAAAACGTCGTGTTCTTCAACGTTCATTCCTAAATCTTCCCACATTTTTCTGTAATCTGCCATTTAAATACCCCCTAGTAAGTAATTACATTATCATCATAATCAAATTGGCTACAGTTACGTATCACATAATCTGGTTTGAAATCGAATTGCTTGTACTTTTCATCTATGTATTCAAATCCTTTTTTTGTAAAAATATCGTGATATTCGCCTTCACAAAAATAGCCTTCTTTGATTAATTGATCAAATTTTTTGTACACTCCAGCTGCTGCCTGAAGCTTAACCGATGATTTTTCCCTAAAAGAATCATCTATATGTTCTTTGATGAATTCTATTCTTTTGTCGATGTCGAAGATAAATTTGGAGAAATATTCCACCTCGTATATTCTTCTCTCATCAATATCGCATTTTCTGAGATTGAATATAAGAGATGAAATTTCTCTGGATTTTTCAATTAAATCATTAAATTTTTCTTCGTCAAATTTTTTGTCTAATTTGTCTTCCAGATACTCAATCAAAGATTTATAATCCCTGTATTTGTACACGAAAACATCTTTGTCAGTTTTCTTTTTCAAAGTTTCGTAGCGAATTTTGCAACTATCATCTACTATGAAAAACGATGAACTAAACATAAAAGGACATCTTCCAAGTTCCAAATAAGCAAAAGAAGAATTCAACATATCACAGTAATTATTATCCGAATAACCTTCTGTGACTTCCCTGTCCATTCCATAAGAATACACTGTTGTGACTCCAAAACTCTCAACGATTTCCCATGGAACTCTGCCCCACAATGAAACAACAGTTGTTGATTTACTCAAAGTGAGGGCATCGATATATGCGTTTTTTCTAATATCTAAATAATCCATTATCTTGCCAAGACTGCTGCTCCTATCGCTCCTGCAAATCTTGCGTTCTCATTTGTTTCTACGGTTGCTGACAGAAGTTCTGACAAGTGTTCTGTCATATAATCATTTCCCGAAAAACCTCCAGTTAAGAAATAATAATCCGTAGCAGGAAGTCTGTGAACCAAAGTCTTCACTTTATTAATGATAGAATTAATTACACCACAAGCAATATCTTCTTTTGGTGTACCTTTTCCTATTAGAGAAATGATTTCTGTTTCAGCAAAAACCGTACACATCGAAGAAATTTTCACATCTTTTCCAGTTCTTGCCAAATCAAACATTTCGTCCAGTCCAACACCAAGACGATTTGCCATTACTTCCAAAAATTTCCCAGTACCAGCAGAACACTTATCATTCATGATGAAATCTTCCACCATACCATTTTTGTAACTTATGGCTTTTGTATCTTGTCCTCCAATGTCGATAATAGTCATATCAGTATCGTTGAAGAAACTTGCTCCTTTTGCGTGGCATGTTATTTCTGTAACGACTTTGTCCGCAAATGGAACAGAAACTCTTCCATATCCTGTAGCGACAACTTTGCTATTATCTTCGTTTACTCCATTTGATTCTAGCCATTCTTTTATAGTTTTACTTGTTTCAACAGAACTCCAGCCCGTTGGCATAACTTTTTTGAAAAGAATTTCTTTTTTTGAATCATCTAAAACAACTACCTTTGAAGCAGTTGAACCTATATCAATTCCTACATAATACATATTTATCACCATCTTCATTATAACATCAAACAAAACTATTTTATAATTTATAGGATTATTCAATAAATCAAGCATTACTTATAGGAAAAATCTATAAATAAAATGAGAATTAAAAAAAGCCTTGAAAAATTAATTTCAAGGCTCTCATTCTTATCCTATTACTATAATATTTCCCCACCATCTAAAAATTGATTGTGATAATTCATTTGCAGCGTATAATCTGTCTTTTCCTTTTGGTTGTCCATTAAAGTACATTTCTCCCCAATTGTTTGGATCGTAAACTTCAAAATACAATCTATTGTTTATATGAGTGTATCCTTTTACAACTAAGAAATGTCCTCCTTGGTAGTTGTAAAATCTACCGATATTTGAATTGTTGTTATTATTAAATGAAATAAATCCAGTATTCACACAAACAATTGCAATATTTCCATTATCCAATATATCTGTCAAAGTATCTTCTCCATTGTATACAATTGTACGATTTGGAATTCTTTGATCATTCAAATATTGTGATACAGTGTTTGTTGACCACCATCCACCTTGCATAGGATAACGATCTCTTGCTCCTGCTGCTGTAGCGATTGTATTTCTATTGAACCATTTTTCGACCATTACACTTGAAGATGGACCACAATTTGAGTTACTAGCCCAGCCAGTGTTTCCTTGATCTATGTACCAATTATAGTTTCTATCGTTGTGTACTTCTTGTCTTACTGCGCCTGCAAAAGTAGGTGTTACTAAAACTACGATTGCCATTAAAAGCATTAATATTTTTTTGCTAAATTTCTTCATATTTTTACTCCTTTGATTTTATTTTTAAAAAGAAGACGTTTTACTTATATTTATAACCTCCTTATTTTATTTTTCTTCTTTTTATTAGCTAAATTATTTGATTTTATAACAATTAATTTCATAAATCTATGTGTTCTCTGTAATTATGTTATCGTTTACAATAAAAGTATAACACTTATTTTTAAATTATGAAATAGTTTTGAACAAAAAAATAGTAGCACATTTTTCATGCACTACTATTTTTATTTAATGTTTAAAATAAAGGCCAAATTATTCTTAAAACGAATACTATTGCCAAGATATACATCAAAATAGAATTATCTTTTCTTTTTCCTGCTAATAATTTTATTAAAACGTAGCTTATCATTCCAAAAGAAATTCCTTCTGCAATTGAATAACAAAATGGCATCGCAATTATTGTTATAAATGCAGGAATTGCTTCTGAATAATCGTAAAAGTCGATTTCTTTGATTGAGCTAAGCATAAATAATCCTACGATTACCAATGCAGGTCCTGTTGCTTGTGCAGGAATCATTCCGAATACTGGGAACAAGAATAAGCTTAGGAAGAAAAAGAATGCTGTTGACAAAGCTGTTAGACCAGTTCTTCCACCTTCTGCAACTCCTGATGCCGATTCAACAAATGTAGTTACTGTACTTGTACCAAGTAGAGCTCCCATTGTTGTTCCAATCGCGTCTGCTAATAATGCAGGAGATGCTTCTTTTAATTTTCCTTGTTCATCTAACATACCAGCTTTTGCACTAACTCCAACCAAAGTTCCTACTGTATCGAAAATATCTACAAATAAGAATGTGAATACTACAGTGAACATATCGAAAGTAAATATTTTATCGAATTGTATTTTAAAAGCTACTGGAGCTAATGATGGTGGCAATGTTATTGGAGATCCGCCTTGGTATTTTGACACTCCCAAAATTAAAGCTAAAATCGTAGAAGCCAAAATCCCATACATCAACGCACCTTTGATTTCTCTAGCCAAAAGTAAAGCGATAATGAATAATCCTACAATAAATACTACGCTTTCTCTGCTCAAGAGATTTCCCAATTGTAAAACAGTACCTTCACCTTGCAAAATAATTCCTGAATTTACCAAACCAACTAGCGCTATGAAAAGTCCAATTCCACAGCTAACTGCTTTTTTCAAATTAATTGGAATCGCATCAAAAATCATTTCTCTTACTTTAAATAATGAAAGAATTAAAAATACAATACCTTCCAAAAATACTGCAGTAAGCGCAAATTGCCAAGTATAGCCTAGTGTTTTAACAACTGTAAATGTAAAAAATGCATTAAGCCCCATACCTGGTGCCAAACCAAATGGCAAGTTGGCTAAGAACGCCATACAAACCATGGCAATAATACTTGCAATTACACTAGCAGTAAAAACTCCACCCTTGTCCATTCCAGTTTCACTTAACATTTGAGGATTGACTGCCAAGATATAACTCATAGTCATAAATGTAGTAAATCCCGCCATTAATTCCGTCTTTACATCTGTTTTCCTCTCAGATAGACGAAATTTTTTTTCTAAAAAATCCAAGTTTTCCCTCCTTAATTTTTATCAAAATCTTCGTATTCCAATTGTTTATCTTCCCAATCTGAATACAAAGAATTTTTGTCAGCGTTAAGATGTTCCAGTTCTTCATTTAATTGAAGAATTTTTTGAGGATCATCGTAAATATCATTTTGACAAAACAGGTCTTCAATTTCTTTGATTCGTTCGTCAATTTTATCTATAGTCGATTCAATCGTTTCAATTTGTTTTCTCAATTTTTTAAGATTATTTGTGATAGCACGTTGTTTTTTCTTTTCTTTCAAAGCTGCAGTTTTGTTCAAACTTTCCTCTGTTTTGTCCACTTTCAAATCATTGATTTTCTCTTGATAATAATCGTAATTTCCAAGGAAAGTAGTCGTTTTATCTTTTTCCAACACAATGATTTTATCACAAACTCTGTTCAAGAAGTATCTATCGTGACTAATTACAAAAACAGTACCTTCGTAATTTATCAGAGAATCTTCCAAACTTTCCTTTGAGTCAATGTCCAAGTGGTTAGTAGGTTCGTCCAGTAACAAAAAGTTTGATTTTGAAAGCATCAACTTCAGTAAAGATACACGCGCCTTTTCTCCACCACTCAAATCTTCAATAAGTTTGAAAATATCGTCTCCCACGAAATTCATAATAGCAAGAGCACTTCTGATTTCGTAGTGAGTCATTTTAGGATATTCGTCCCAAATTTCATCGATAATTGTGTTTTTGTCGTTCAAATAAATTTGTTCTTGGTCGAAATATCCGATATTAACATTAGATCCTAATCTGAATTTTCCTGAAGTTGGTTTTAAATTTTTGGTTATAATATTGAATAAAGTCGTTTTACCAACTCCATTTGCTCCAATAAGTCCTACTCTTTCTTCCTTATATATATCTAAGTTACAGTTCTCAAAAATAAGCTTGTCGTCAATTTTTTTGGACAAATCTTCAACCATCAACACGTCCTTGCCGCTTGGTGAAGATATTTTGAATTTAATTCCAAATGTTCCGTCATCATAAGTAGGCTTATCCATAAGCTTCATTTTGTCCAACAGTTTCTTTCTGGATTGTCCCTGTTTATTCTTCTTAGCATTATCAGTGCTAGTGTATTTTTCAACGATTTCAAGTTGTCTCTTGTACTCACGTTGTTGATTTTCGTAAGTCTTTCGTTGGATATCCATATAGATTTTTCTCTGTTTCATAAAACCAGTGTAATCTGTCTCGTACGTTTTGATGGTTCTATTTTCCATATGAAAAATCCTATTCACAATTCCATCTAAGAAATATCTATCGTGAGAAATTATCACACAAGCGCCTTTGTAATTCTTCAGAAAAGTTTCCAAAAATTCGATAGCTTTGATATCCAAATGGTTGGTTGGTTCGTCTAGTAACAATACGTCACATTTTTGTAGAAGAAGTTTTGCGAGCATTATTCGAGATTTTTGACCACCACTGAAATTAGTGACATTTTTATCCAAATCATCATCCGAAAATCCCAAACCTTTTAGTGTGCCTTTGATTTCAGAATCGTAGAGATATCCTCCCATTGATTCAAATCTTTCCAAATCTCTGTGGTATTTGTTCATCAAATCTTCCAAATCTTCGGTATCCTTCATTTGATTTTCGTATTCTCGAAGTTTGTTCTCCAATCTCAATACTTCTGAAAAAACGCTCAAGCATTCTTCGTACAAAGTATTAGTCGAATCGAATGAATTATGTTGCTTCAAGTATCCTATTTTCATATCATTTTTGATGAACAAGTCTCCACCGTCTTTAGACAATTCTCCTGTCAAAATATTAAACAAAGTGGATTTACCAGCACCATTTATTCCTATGATTCCAATTTTATCATTGTCGTTAATATTAAAAGTAACATTTTCTAAGATACTTTTATCTAAGAAAGATTTTTCTATGTCTTTTGCGCCTATTAGAATCATTTTTTCACTTCCTAACTAAACAGTCAATCAACTCAATTCTGAGTTAATTGACTTCATATTTTCAAAGATGACAAAACTTTGTTTGAGTCTGTATCTATAAGTTTGATTTCATCATCATCTATTATTGCAACTGATTTTACACCGTCTTTTGGAATAGAAGGACTACCTGGATTTAACAAAATAACGCCTTCTTTATCTTCCAAAACTTTTACATGAGTGTGTCCTGTTATTACGATATCACAATTATTGGCCTTAGCAATTCTAATTCTCTTTTCTTCATCTTCCTCGTATCCATGAATTGTGAAAATTCTAAATTTGCCAATATTTATGATTCTATGTTTTTGTGTCAAATCGTGTTCAATAACCATTTGATCCACATCACTATCGCAATTTCCTCTTGTATATATCACATTATCCATAGATTTGAAAATAACTGCCAAATCTTTGGGATTATAATCTTCTGGAAGAGCATTGCGTGGTCCGTGATACAAAACATCTCCCAAATGAAAAATCGTGTCGCAATCTTTTAGAATATCCAAAGCTTTTTTCGTATTATCTAAAGAGCCATGTGTATCGCTTATTACACCTATTTTCATTAGATTAATACCTCATCCAAAATTTCTTTTACATTATTTGTAAAATAGAATTTGATTTTTTGTCTAATTTTAGGATCAATGTCTTGGATATCTCTTTTGTTTTCTTTTGGCAAGAAAACTTTATTAATTCCGTATCTATGAGCAGCCAATACTTTTTCCTTAACTCCACCAATTGCCAATACTCTTCCTGTAAGTGTGATTTCTCCAGTCATTGCAAAATCGTGTTTTACTTTTCTTCCTGTCAATGCACTTACTAGCGCTGTAACCATTGTAACACCCGCTGACGGTCCATCTTTTGGAACAGCACCTTCTGGAACGTGGATATGAATATCTTTTTCTTTGTAGAATTCTCCTTTTATACCCAAATCCTCTTGGTTACTTCTGATGTATGAAATTGCAGCCATTGCAGATTCTTTCATTACATCTCCAAGTTTTCCTGTAAGTTGAGTTTTGCCTGTACCGTCCATTACATTCGCTTCAATTGTCAGGATAACTCCACCAACTTGTGTCCACGCTAAACCATTCACAACTCCTATTGTGTCTTCCCTTGGAATTTCATCATCTAAAACTAATTTTGATCCCAAGAATTTTTCTAGATTTTTATTGTTGACAACAACTTTTTTAACATCATCTCTTACGATTTTCACAACGGCTTTTCTGACTACTTTTCCAATATTTCTTTCAAGCTCTCTTACTCCACTTTCTCTTGTGTAGTTGTTTATAATCGTATAGATAGCATCTCTTGTGATGTGGAATTGGGATTTGTCCATTCCATTTTCTTTTAATTGACGTGGAAGCAAATATCTGTTAGCTATTTCAAATTTTTCATAATCTGTATAACTTGTAACTCTTATAACTTCCATTCTGTCTAACAATGCATCTGGAATTTGTTCTTGTGAATTTGCAGTAGTGATAAATAATACATCTGACAGATCAACTGGAATTTCGATGTAATTATCTGTAAATTCACTGTTTTGTTCCGGATCTAAAACTTCCAACAAGGCACTTGCAGGATCTCCTCTAAAATCAGATGCTAATTTGTCAATTTCATCCAATAAGAAAACTGGATTTAATTTCTTAGCTTTTTGCAATTGAGTTATGATTCTTCCTGGCATTGCTCCGATGTAAGTTTTTCTGTGACCTCTAATTTCTGCTTCATCACGCACTCCACCAAGTCTCATGGATACGAATTTTCTATTAGTTGCTTCAGCGATTGATCTTGCAATTGAAGTTTTACCAACACCTGGAGGTCCAACTAAACAAAGGATAGGTCCTTTTAATGATCCAGTCATCTTCTTAACAGCTAAATATTCCAAAATTCTTTTCTTTACATCTTCTAATCCAAAATGACCATCATTTAGAACTTTTTCTGCAACTTTTAAATCAATCGAACTTTTTGATTTTTTGTTCCAAGGAATATCCAATACTTGATCGATATAATTTCTGATTACTGTGCTTTCGGGATTATTTGGATTCATAGAAGATAATCTGTTGATTTCCTTTAAAACGTGTTCTTCAGAATCTTTTTTTAGTTTTAGTTTCTTAACTTTGTTGGCATAATCATCTGTGTCTTCAATGTCGTATTCTTCACCCAATTCCATCTTGATTTGACGCAATTGTTCTTGAAGAAAATACTCTTTTTGTGTGTCAGATATTTCTTTGTTTGTTCTTTGTTCGATATCTTCTTTTATCTTCAAAAATTCAATTTCTTTTATTACAAATTTGTACACCAACTCAATTCTTTCATCCATATCCAAAGTTTCCAATAATAAAATTGAATCCTTGTCGTTTAATGAAATTAGCATTGAAATTGTATCTATCAAAGAACTTGGATCTTCTTCGTTTAAAAGTCCCCCAAGCAAATCTTGTGGTAATGGTTTTTTGATAATTTCTGCCAAGCTTTCAAACGAAGAAATAATCATCCTAATCATAGTCAGTGATTTATCTGTAGGATGATATTTTGTTTTATCGTATTCCATAACTTCTACGTTTGCTTCTAAGAAACTGTCGTTTTCAACAAAGTCTACGATTTTAGCTCTGTCGTAAGCTTCAACCAAAACTCTGACATTTCCATTTGGCATTTTAATAGTTTGTTTGATACTTGCAAGAACTCCTGTATGATAAAAATCTTCTTTTGTGATGTTTTCTACCATTGGATCTTTTTGCGTACAAATAAAAATCTCAGAATTTCTGAGCAAACTAGCATTTAAAGCATTTAATGAAACTTCTCTTCCAACTTCAAAATGTTGGATATTATTTGGAAACAACCACAAACCACGCAACGCGATTATTGGAAGTTTCTTTTCTGATATTGTATAGTATTCTTTCATCAAACTCCTCTTTCGAATTTAATCTATTGATAAAAATAGCTCACCTAAAGTGAGCTATTTGTGTTATTTATTATTTGTTTTGAAAACAAGTTTTGGGTCTTTTCCTTCTAGTACACTTTCTTTTGTCAAAATTACTTTGGAAATGTCTTGTCTTGATGGTAGCTCAAACATAATATTCATCAAAGATTTTTCTATTATTGTTCTCAAACCTCTGGCACCTGTTTTTCTATCGTAAGCCAACTTGGCGATAGCTTTCAATGCATCTTCATCAAATTCCAACTCAACATCATCCATTTTGAATAATTCTTGATATTGTTTGATAACTGCATTTTTAGGTTCCAAAAGTATTTTAATTAAAGCTTGTTCATCTAGTTCATCAAGTGTAACTAAAACTGGAATTCTTCCTACAAATTCAGGAATTAAACCAAATTTAATCAAATCTTCTGGCCTAATATCTTTGAACAATTCAGAAATTCTCTTGTGTTCATTTTCTCCCAAATCTGCCCCAAAACCTATTGATTTTGTTTCTGTTCTTTTTTCGATTATTTTTTCTAAGCCGTCAAAAGCTCCACCGACAATGAATAAAATATTTTTTGTATCAACTTGAATATATTCTTGATTAGGATGCTTTCTTCCACCTTGTGGCGGTACATTACAAATTGTACCTTCAACTATTTTTAGCAAAGCTTGTTGTACACCTTCACCGCTAACATCTCTAGTGATGGAAGGATTTTCGCTTTTTCTAGTAATCTTGTCGATTTCGTCAATGTAGATGATTCCTTGTTCTGCTTTTTCTATATCGTAATCCGCCGCTTGAATAAGCTTCAAAATTACATTTTCTACATCTTCTCCGACATATCCAGCTTCTGTAAGGCTAGTTGCATCGGCTATAGCAAAAGGAACATCCAATATCTTGGCTAAAGTTTCAGCTAAAAGTGTTTTTCCGCTTCCAGTTGGACCCACCAATAAAATATTTGATTTTTGTAATTCTACATCATTATTCATTAGATTAGAATTAATTCTTTTGTAATGATTATATACTGCAACAGCCAAGGCTTTCTTGCCTTCTTCTTGTTTGATTACATAATCATCAAGCACATCCTTGATTTCGATTGGCTTAGGCAAATCAATTCTTTCTTGGATAGTATCTACATCTTTGAATTCTTCTTCTATTATGCTGTTACATAATGAAACACATTCATCGCAAATAAATACTCCAGGTCCAGCAATTAATTTTCTGACTTCATCTTGTGATTTACCGCAAAAAGAACATTTATATTGATTTTCATTTTTTGGCATAAATATTTCCTTATTTAGAAGTATAAATAACTTCGTCTATCAATCCATACTCTTTTGCTTCTTCTGCTGTTAGTATGAAATCTCTGTCTGTATCTCTTTCAATTTTTTCTAGAGGTTGTCCAGTTCTTTCAGATAATATCTTGTTTAATAATTCTCTCTTCTTCAAAATATTCTTAGCGTGAATTTCGATATCACTAGCTTGTCCTTGTGCTCCACCAAGTGGTTGATGGATTAAAGTGTCTGCATTTGGAAGTGCATATCTTTTTCCTTTTGCACCACTTGTTAGAAGGATTGCTCCCATACTAGCAGCCATACCTACACAGATTGTTGAAACATCTGGTTTAACGTATTGCATAGTATCGTAAATTGCTAATCCTGCGCTTACAGAACCTCCTGGTGAATTGATATATAATTGAATATCCTTTTTTGGATCTTCACTTTCTAAGAACAATAATTGAGCTATAACAAGATCCGCCATCTGATCATTAACTTCGCCTGTGACGAAAATAATTCTTTCTTTTAAAAGTCGAGAGAAAATATCGTAAGATCTTTCCCCTCTATTACTTTGTTCTACAACCATTGGTACTAAAGATGGCATAATAATAACCTCCTATTATTAATTCTAATATATTGAAATATTATTTATCTTCTTTTGTTTCTTCAGCTTTCTTTGTTTCAAATTTAGTGATTTCTACTAATTTTTCTAAAGCTTTCTTTCTCTTGATGTCTTCTTTTAAGAATTCTACGTTTGGACTATTTTTGAATTCTTCGATGAATTTTTCTTCGTCGTCTTGTCCGTAAACTTTAGCGAATTCTTTTAATTGTTCATCTAATTCTTCATCTGTAGATTCGATTGCTTCTTTTTCGATATATTTTTCTAATACCAAATCACCTTTAACTTTTAATTCAGCGTTAGCTCTTAATTCGTTTTTAACATCTTCTTCTGAAGTGTTAGTAATTTGGAAATATTGTTCTGTATTTAAGCCCATTTGTTGAACTCTTCTTGCAAAATCTTGGAATTGACGGTTAACTTCGTTGTCAATCATTGATTCTGGAACTGAAATTTCAGTAGCATCAATCAAAGCTTCTACAGATTTATTTTGTTTTTCAACTAATTGTCTTTGTTCGTTGTCTTTTTCTAAGTGTTCTTTGATGTCTTTCTTGTATTCGTCAAGAGTATCGAATTCAGAAACATCTTTTACGAATTCATCATCTAATTCAGGTAACACTTTTTCTTTGATTGAATTGATTTTGCATTCAAACTTAGCATCTTGTCCCTTTAAAGAATCTTCGTGGTAATCTTCTGGGAATTTAACATTAACATCAAATTCGTCTCCAACATTGTGACCTACGATTTGTTCTTCAAATCCTGGAATAAATGTGTGTGAACCTAAAACTAATTCATAATCCTCAGCTTCTCCACCGTCAAATGCTTTATCATCTACAAAACCTTTGAAATTAATAGAAACAGTGTCATTTTCCTTAGCTTCTCTACCTTCAACTTCTTGAACTCTTGCGTTTGATTCTAATTCGTGGTTAATTTTCAAATCAACATCAGAATCAGTTACCTTGTATTCTTCGATTTCAGCTGATAGATTAGAATAATCACCTAATTCAAATTCTGGTTTTAAATCAACAGTGAATTTTACTTTTACATCATTATTTTCAGTAATATCGTCAAGATCGATGTCTGGTTGAGAAACTGGTTCTAATTCTAATTCTTCGATAGCTTTTTCGTAAATTCCTGGTAATAAAAGATTTACAGCATCTTCGTAGAATAAACCTTCACCATAAGCTCTTTCCAACATTTTTCTAGGAACTTTACCTTTTCTAAATCCTTTTAAACTAAATTTAGATCTATTCTTTTTATAACTTTCCTCAATTGCGTTATTGAAATCTTCTGCAGGTATTTCACATGTGAATACCGCTTGATTATTTTCTTTACTTACAAGCACTGCGCTCATACTTTCCTCCTAATTTTTATTTAAAACTTAAATTAATTTCACTTAAAATAGAAATTCCAGCTAATATTATACCCTAAATACCATTTTTTTTAAAGTTTTTTAGCTAAAATGATTAAAAAACTGTTATTTTTGTTCAACTTTGTAGTATAAATCCAATTTATTTGCTAATTTTTCGAAATTTTCTTCTTTTTTCCCGATATATATACCATTTTGTATAGATGTCGTAAGAAGTTTATTGGTAGTTTTGTCTACATTGCCTTCATTTACTAAAATATTTACGTAATTTTTTTGTAGGCTAACATACGATGCCAATAAAGATGTTCTAATATCTTTGTATTCAGTAAATATAATTTTAGAATACTTAATATCACTGTTTTGAACATAATTTGCATCATAGACCGATTTGTAATCATTTCGTGTAACCTTGAAACCATTTTGCTTTAGCTTCTCATCGTATTCACTACTTATAACCGATGTAGGTTGATCTATCAAAATATTTGAAATTCCCTTATCAATAGCAAACTTTGTAATTGAATCGTCAAATTTCTTACCTTGTACAAATGTAATTGCGTATCCATTTTTAAGATAGTAACCCATCTTTGCTTGAATAAAATTGAAATTGGACAAATCGCTAATAACTAAAGTATCCGTAGGATTCAAATTCGTGTTTTCTTTGATTACATTCTTGGACACTTCGACGCGATCTCTTCCATCAATTCTTGTAACCAACAAACCGCTCAATTTCAAATTATCAGAGATTTCTTCTGAAACTGATTTTGGTCCGCCTATGATATATACATTTTTCGCTTTCAACCTATTAGCTTCATTTAATATCGGACTTTCTTTCTTTATATATGCTCCATCATTTTGAATAAGCAATATCGCAGCCTTATTCTTATATGCAAAACTAAGCGCCGAAATTATGTCGCATTCCTTTTTTTCATTTACTATGACTAAGTTTGCATTTTTGTCGTAAACTTCCTCTGTCAATTTTTCTGACAAATCGGAACAGTCTTTCTCAATTATTTTATCCAGAACTACATCCGTATTCGCAAGTGATTTTGTCGATAAAAACAACAAACACATACACAAAATTAAAATTCTTTTCATAATTACCTCTCCATTAATTATATATTAAAATCAAATCAAATTGCAAAAATGTATCATTTCTTGCAATTTCAAGCAAATTAGTTATATAATTAATTCGTAACACTCAAAAAATGAAAGGAATTGTATATGTTCGAATTGGAATCAAAGTTAATAAAGGCTGTTCAGATAAAATCAAACAAAAAAGCACATGATTTAGCTGAAGAAATATTAAAAAATTGGGAAGATTCTGAAACTAATATTAGATCCCAAAAGAACACAATTATTCAGTTATTAGCGATATTTTCATGGAATCAGATGAAAAATATAAACGATTCTCAAAGTTTAAAATATTGTGAAAATGAAAAAAACAAACTATTATATAAAGTAGAAAATAATGAATCTGAAAACACCAGTGAAATACTTCACGAAATCGTAGAATATTACACTACAAACCAAAATATATTTACAAAGGGTTGTGAAAACCCATTAATCAGAAGGGCATTGGATTATATTTACAATAACAGTGAGCAGAAGATTTCTTTGGATATTCTGTCTGATCACTTGCACGTGTCCAAAAGCTATTTGTCAACATTGATTTGTCAAAACACGGGAAGCAATCTTCCAAATATTTTGACTACTTTTAGAATAGAAAAAAGTCTACTGCTTTTGACTTACACCGACAAATCCGTTAGCGAGATTTCAAAGGAAGTTGGATTTCAATCTGATTCATATTTTTGTCAACAATTCAAAAATATAAAACAAATTACACCTAAAAAGTTTAGAACAATAACAAAGCGTGACCTCTGCTAAAGGCCACGCTTTTTTTATTGTTTATTGTAATTTTGAGAATGAGGGCAAGAAGTGGAACCGCAATCGCAGCTACCACCTTTTTTAATCATACGACGTACTGCAAACACAATTGCTACGACAATTATTGATAATACTACTATATCAGCTATATTCAAAAAATCACCTTCTTTAAAATTCTATCTCTATTCTACTGCTCTTTTTGATTGATTGTTTTTGTATTTATCTTTTCTTAATATCATATACAACATTCCAACCAACACTACAAGCGCTATTGCTGTCATAATTGTAAATGGTTGTTTTACTACCAAAACATTTAGGAATTGATATACCATAAACGATATTAAATATGCAAAAGTAATTTGATATATAATTGCAAAAGCCGTCCATTTTGAAGAATTCATTTCTTCTTTGATCGCGCCTACCGCTGCAAAACATGGAACTGATAATTGGTTAAATATCAAGAAACTCATCGCAGAAGCAATTGTAAAATTATTTCTAACCAAATCAGCTATTTTACCTGTATCATCACCTACACCAGAAACTATTCCGTAAACGCTGACTACCATTTCCTTTGCCACAGTTCCTAAGAATGAAGCTACAGTTGCAGTCCAATTTCCGAATCCTAATGGAGCAAACAATGGTGCGAATATTTTTCCGATGAACGCCAATATAGTATCGGTACTATCATCAGCGAAATGAACAAATTCTCCCTTAACAGAAATATTTTGTAAAATCCAAACTCCTATTGATGCAACTAAAATTATTGTACCAGCTTTGATGATGAACGATTTAACTCTGTCCCAAGTTACATGCAAAATATTTGAAACAGTTGGTGTATGATATTCTGGAAGTTCCATTACAAATGGTGCAGGTTCTCCAGAAAATGCCTTAGTTTTTTTCAAGATAAGACCACTAACTATTACAGCTAAAATTCCTGTGAAATACAATAATGGGGCAAACCACCATTGACCGAAAATCGCTGCCGCAAATAATGCTATGATTTCTGTTTTGGCACCACAAGGCATAAATGATGCAACAATTATAGTCATTTTTCTGTCGTTTTCGTTTTCTATCGTTCTTGTCGCCATAATTCCTGGAACTGAACAACCAGTACCAATCAAAATCGGAATAAATGATTTTCCAGACAATCCAAATTTTCTAAACATTCTATCCAAAATAAATGCAATTCTGGACATATATCCAATATCTTCCAAAATAGCAAGTAATAATTCTAACGTCGCAATTAATGGTAAGAAACCCAATACTGCACCAACACCGGCGACAATACCATCAACAACAAGGCTTGTTACCCAATCGCTAGTTCCTATTGCTTCTAGTCCTTTTGTAGCTAGATTTCCTAAACCATCAGTCATTACAGTATCTGCCCACCAATCGTGGAATGGAGGACCTCCAACAACCTTTACCGCAATAAAGTAAACGGCTATCATTATCAATACGAAAATTGGTAATGCCAAAAATCTATTCGTAACCACCCTATCAATTTTATCGCTAGTAGTTAATCCCGATCTTCCTTTTTGTACAGAATCTGAAATTACTGAAGTAATGAATGTATATCTTTCATCTGTAATTATGGATTCACCATCATCATCGTATTCTTCTTCAATTTTCGAAACAATTTCTTCAACTTTTGCTTTTTCTTCATCAGTGATATGAACAGCTTGTAATGCTTTTTCATCTCTTTCCAAAGCTTTTACAGCAAACCATCTTTTTGATTCAGAATTTTTAATGGATTCTACACTATTTTCTATTTCAGTAAGCACATTTTCAATTTCATCACTAAATGATTTTATCGATTCATGATGAGATTTCACTTGTTTTTGTGCAACTTCAATTAATTCATCCAAGTTTAATTTTTTAAGTGCTGATACTTCAACTATTGGAATTCCCAATTTTTCAGATATTAGTTTTGTGTTTAATTTATCGTTATTTTTCTTAACGACATCCATCATATTAAATGCCAAAACCATTGGAATTCCAATTTCAGATAATTGTGTTGTAAGATACAAGTTTCTTTCAATATTTGAAGCATCCACAACATCAATAATTACATCTGGTTTTTCGTTTATTAAGTAATTTCTACTAACAACTTCTTCCAAAGTATATGGAGAAAGCGAGTAAATTCCCGGTAAGTCGGTAATTTTAATATCTTTGTTATTTTTTAAGGTTCCCTCTTTTTTTTCTACAGTAACGCCTGGCCAGTTACCAACATATTGATTGGATCCTGTCAACGCGTTAAACATCGTGGACTTACCACTATTAGGGTTACCTGCTAAAGCAATTCTTATTGACATAAGTCCTCCTAATTATTTATCTATAATTTCTATTAAAATATTTTCTGCATCATCTTTTCTAAGACTTAGTTCATATCCTCTCAAATTAATTTGAACTGGATCTCCTAATGGTGCTACTTTTCTGATATAGATTTCTACATTTTTTGTAATACCCATATCCATTATTCTTCTTTTAACAGGACCTTTTCCCAAAATCTTAACAACTCTGTAGTATTTTCCTACTTCGGCGTGTTTAAGATTCATTTCGTTATCCACTTATGTATCCTCCTTAATTAAATATGATTTACCATAATTCTCATAGCTATATCTTTTCCTATAGCCACTCTTGAACCTTTTATTTTAACTATCAAATTTCCGTAGCTTTCTGAAACAACTGTAACTAATGCTCCTTCAACAAAGCCCATATTATTCAATAATTTTTTTTGTGAATCATCTTTTATTTTTTTTATTTTTACGATTTGAAAATCTTCATTGAGTGGCACTAATGCCAAATTCATTTAATCACCTTCATTTAAACGTTTAAATCTATTACATTGATATTATATTGATAAAGAGTATTAATGTCAAGAGGAATTGAGAATTATTTTCTCTTCCGTTTTCATTTGTTACAAAATTATTGCAATTTGCTAATAAAATTTACACTACATTTTATATTTGATATAATATCTCAAGAGATAAAAACAAAAAAGCGCCAGACCTTTACGGTTAACGAGGGATAGAGTTATCGAATTTTTCGGCGGGAGCTCTATAGGTAACACAGCCTTAGCATTTAACAAAGTTCAAGAGCAATTTTGAAACAAAAATAATGAAGTGTATCTCTAAAAAATTTGGAGGTAAATATATGTGCGGAATAGTATGTTATAACGGCGAAAAATCAGCCGTTGAAATCATATTAAACGGATTAAAATCTCTGGAATACAGAGGTTATGATTCAAGCGGTATTTCTGTAGTAACAAATAAAATCGAAACAGTAAAAAGAAAAGGAAAATTGCAAAATTTAATAGATTCTATCGATGAAATCGACAACAACGCTAGTGTCGGAATTGGTCATATTAGATGGGCAACTCACGGTGAACCAAATGAAATTAACGCTCACCCACAAGTAAGTGAAGATGGTAAATTCTCAGTTGTTCACAACGGTATTATCGAAAATTACAAAGAATTAAAAAAAGAATTAGAAGATAATGGCTACACTTTCAAATCAACTACAGACACAGAAATTGTTGTTGCATTGATTAGCCAGTACTATAAAGACGATTTATTAGAAGCGGTAAAATCTACAATCAAAAGATTAAAGGGAGCTTATGCATTAGGAATTGTTTCAGAATACGAAAAAGACAAACTAATTGCTGTAAGAAAAGAATCTCCGTTGATTTTAGGAAAATGTGACGACGGAATAATTCTAGCAAGTGATATTCCTTCTGTTTTAAAATACACAAGAGACATTGTGTATTTGGAAAATGGAGACATCGTAGAAATAGATAAGAAAAATTACACAATTTACGATAAAGATTTCGAAAAAGTAGATCGTGAAGTTAAAACTGTAGACATGACAATTGATCAAGCTAGTAAAGGTGGCTACGAGCATTTTATGTTAAAAGAAATTCACGAACAACCAGAAGTTGTTAAGAAGACTTTGGAGGTTAATGTAAAAAATAACGTAATAGATTTTGCAGAAAATTCATTAACTAAAGAAGAATTATTAAAAATAAACAAAGTATACATCGTTGCATGTGGTACAGCTTATCATGCAGGTGAAGTTGGTAAAGTTGCTATTGAAAAATTAGCAAAAATACCTGTAATTACTGATATCGCATCAGAATTCAGATACAACGATCCATTTATCGACGAAAACACTCTAGTGATTTTGATTTCTCAATCAGGAGAAACTGCTGATACATTGGCAGCTCTTAGAGAATCCAAAAACAAAGGTGCAAAAATCTTAGCAGTTACAAACGTAGTTGGCTCATCAATAGCAAGAGAAGCTGACAAGGTTATCTACACTTTGGCAGGCCCAGAAATTGCAGTAGCCAGTACTAAAGCATACATTTCACAATTGGTTACAGTGATAATGTTGGCTTTGGATTTTGCAAAGAAATTAGGCACAATTGAAGATGTTGAGTATTCAAAATACATCGAAGAGTTAAAAACAATGCCTGAAAAAATAGAAGAAACATTAAAATCAGAATCAATAACTGAAAGAATAGCTGAAGCTATCAAGGAAGATAAATCGATGTTCTTTATCGGACGTGGATTGGACTTCTTGAGTGTAAAAGAAGGAGCTTTAAAATTAAAAGAAATTTCCTACATTCACACTGAAGCATTCCCTGCAGGAGAATTAAAACACGGTTCAATCGCTTTGATAGAACAAAACACACCAGCATTATCAGTTATTACACAATCAAAATTAGCTGAAAAGACAATTTCAAATGTTCAAGAAGTTGTGACAAGAGGAGCGAAAGTATTCACAATCACAGTTGAAGGAAATGACAATATGAAAGATTTCTCAGAAGAAATCATCTTCATTCCTAAAACTTTAGAATTATTGTATCCGATACTTTCAGTAGTCCCTGAACAATTGTTGGGATATCATACTTCTTTGAAAAAAGGCTTAGATGTAGATAAACCACGTAACTTAGCAAAATCAGTAACAGTTGAATAAAAAATATGGAGTCCTCATTTTAAAGTGAGAACTCCTTTTTTAATGTTAATATTTAATTTTATAGCTACATTTTATAATTCTAAATTAGGATAAACTTTCAAATCAAGTCCATCTTGTTTTCCGTTGATATAATCGTAGTATCCCGCAGTTGCAATCATTGCAGCGTTATCTGTGCACAAGATTTTATCTGGAAAATACACTTGCATTCCTTTTTCTTCTGCTTTTTCCAAAACTCTCTCTTTTAATCTAGAATTTGCTGCTACTCCACCACTTAGTACGAAAGTTTTTTGATTTTTTTCTTCTAATAATCTAAAAGATTTTTCAACCAAAACATCTATGACAGCTTCTTGGAAAGATGCTGCAACATCTTCTTTTATTATTTCTTCGTTTTTTTGATTTTTGTTGTTCAAATAATTTAGAACAGCTGTTTTCAATCCACTAAAACTAAAATCGTAGCTGTCTTTTTCAAGCATTACTCTTGGAAAATCTATCGCTGTTGGATTCCCTTGTTTTGCAAGCCTGTCAATAACAGGCCCACCTGGATATTCCAATCCCAACGCACGTGCAACTTTATCATAGCTTTCACCACAAGCGTCATCTCTTGTAGACCCAATTATTTCGTAATTTTGATAATCCACAACATCTATTAAATAAGTGTGGCCACCAGATACAACCAACGAAATAAATGGTGGTTCTAATTCTTTGTGGCTAATGTAGTTTGCACAAATGTGGCCTTGCATGTGATTAACACCTACAAGTGGTTTCTTCAAACAATAGCTTAAAGATTTTGCACAAGAAATCCCAACTAATAATGCACCAATAAGTCCTGGCCCTTTCGTAACGCAAATTACGTCAATATCCTTCAACGTTAAATTCGCCTCGTCCAAAGATTGTTGCAAGATAGAATTCATCGCTTCTAAGTGAAGACGGCTCGCAACTTCCGGAACCACCCCACCATATCTTTTGTGCACATCTATTTGAGAAGAAATCACATTACTCAACACTTCTCTTCCATTTTTTACAATCGCAACGCTTGTTTCATCACAAGACGTTTCAATCGCAAGTGTAATTATATTTTCTTTAATATCATCCATATTCAACATCATCCTCAATGCGTCCTCTTTTGGAGTTTCATAATATCCATTAATTCTGCCATTTTTTTGAAATCCAAATTTCGTGTAAAGATTAATTGCTCCAAAGTTAGACTCTCTAACTTCCAAGAAAATATTTTTGACATTTTCTTTTTTGCAAAAATCTAACATAAATTTTATAAATTCAGTTGCAATCCCACAGTTTCTGCAACTTTTTTTCACAGAAATTGTTTGAAGCTCAGCTTCATCAACAACTATTGAAAATCCAATAATTCCAACGATTTTGCTATCTTTTTCTCCGACATAATAATGATTACATTCATTTTTCAAACAAGCTTCGTATCCTATTTTGCTCCAAGCATCTGAAAAACTTTCTTTTTCAATTTCTACAACATCATCCAAATCAAAGGAATCCATCTGTCTAATTATCATTACTGTGTCTTCTTTCGTAATCTCGTTGTGCTTGTGATTTTCTCACATAATCTGGGCTAAGAGTGTAATAGCTATCAAATGTTTCGGTTTTATTTGCCAAGTCACAAATCGACCTTGTAATACAATTATTCAACGAAGAATTTGCAAGGTGGAAGTTCTTCTTAGATTTGATTTCATCTAAGAAAGAATACACTCCATCTCCTACGAAAATATATTCCTTATCATCGTCAAGTTGTTCAACCAAATCTTCAAAATAAATCAAATCATCATCCATCAAACGTTCTAATTTTGAATCGTTAGTGAACATCGAGTAGTAAACTCTCCCACCTCTTGCATCCAAAATAGGAATAATGATTTTGTCAGTGCTAATCATATTAGCCAAAGCTTCCAAGGTAGATATGCCGACGATTTTTTTATCGAAAACTTGCGCAAAAGTCTTTGCAGTGGTCATTCCAATTCTAAGACCAGTAAAAGATCCAGGTCCCTTGCACACCGCAAACACGTCCACATCTTCAATATCTGTATCTAATTTTTCAAGCATTTGCTCAATCATCAAAACCAAAGTTTCGCTGTGAGTTTTCTTTTGATTTATATTATAATCTCCAACGATTAGTCCATCTTCCATCAAAGAACAAGAGCTAATCATAGTTGAAGTATCAATCGCTAAAATTTTCATTTAATTCCTCTATAATTTCTTTTTCTCTTTTGTTGTTCCCGTCAATTCTAATTTTTCTGGAAACATCACCAGTTTTTTCAATGTAAATTTCAATTAAATTTCTAGGCATATAAGACTGTGCTTGACTTGCCCATTCAATGATAGTAATTCCTTCTGGATACAACAACTCATCTATATCCAAGGATTCTATCTCCATCTCATCTTCTAATCTATACAAATCAATATGATTTAATTCAACATCACCGTAGTATGTATTTACCAATGAAAAAGTTGGACTGGTTACACTTTCTTCAATCCCAAAACTTTTTGCAATAGATTTAGTAAGAGTAGTTTTTCCGGCTCCCAAATCACCAATCAAAGATATAACATCTTGTTTTTTTAAAGTTTTTGCAAAAAGTTGTCCAAATTTTTCAGTATCTTTTAAATCATTTAAAATATATTCCATAAATATCACCAAATAAATTATATCACAACTGAACAACAACAAAAATGACTCATTATTTTAGATTAATGAGTCATTGTATATTTTATGAATTTTTACATGTATGTTATTGATTATTTTTTCAAAAATCTTGAAATTGGCTTGTAAAGTGCGATTGTAACTGCAGATACGATGATACCTTTTACAATGTTAAATGGCACGATACTGAAAAGCACAAACATCAATGGAGTGCTTGCCAATGAATTTACTTTTGAAAACTCTTTTGTAAAATCAACCAAATTAATTCCGTACAATGGGAAAATTACAAAATAGTTAGAAATACAAGCAACTACTGTGTACGCCAATACACCAAAAACTAATCCAGTGATTGCTGATTTTTTGCTTTTTCCTTTGTTGTAAATTGAACTTGCTACAACAACGAATACTGATGATAATATAAAGTTAGATAATTCCCCAACTCCACCAGTAGTTGTTCCGTTAATTATAAAGTTCAACAAAATCTTAACTGCAGAAGTTAACACTCCTGCTACAGGTCCTAGTGCAAATCCTGAAATTAATACTCCCAAATCTCCTATGTCCACTGTCATAAATGGTGGTGCAAATGGTAGAGGGAATTTAAAAATCATAAGCAATGCACTTATTGCCCCTAAAATACTGATTTTCACCATAGTTTGAGTACTAGAATTTTTTCTTGTGGTTTCCATAACCTACCTCCTAAGATTTTCAAGGGCAAATAAAAAAGCCCTTATATTTAGGGCTAAATGTTAATTATTACATTTACTTCTTTCGTCCAGACTTTACTGTCGGTATTGGAATTACACCAATTCATGCATAATGCTCGCGGACTATAACCGCCGGTGAGGAAATCAACCTCGCCCTGAAGTAACTTCATTATACCACTAAGTATATTTTTTGTAAACTTTTGCTATTAAGTATTTTTATTTTTGGGTATACTATTATTGAGGTGATTTTATGAACATAACAAAAGAATTAATGAGTTTTATCGATAACAGTCCATCTGTTTTTCACGTTATCGATAATTTTAAAAAAACACTAACAGAAGACGGGTTTACTGAATTAAAATTTAAGGATAATTGGAAAATCGAAAATGGCAAAGGATATTTTGTAACAAATAACGATTCATCAATTATCGCTTTTAAAGGAAGTTCTGATTTCGATAATATCAGATTGATTGGGTCTCATTCAGACAGCCCAACTTTTAGAATAAAACCAAATTCTATCGTAAACAAAGACGGATTTTTGACTTTAAATACTGAAGTTTACGGTGGACCAATACTAAGCACATGGTTCGACCGTCCATTGTCTGTAGCTGGTAGAGTTGTTTTGAAATCAGATAATCCTTTCAAACCTGAAATCAAACATATCAATGTAGACAAAAATTTATTGATAATTCCTAACGTTGCAATCCACATGAACAGAGATGTAAATAACGGATACAAATTCAATGCACAAAAGGACACTTTGCCACTTTTAGCATTATCAGAAAAAGATTCAAATATTTCTTTTGAAGAAATTTTAGCAAGAAATACTGGAATAAATTCAGAAGATATTTTAGATTTTGATTTATTCTTGTACGATAGACAAAAAGGAGAATTTGTCGGAGAAAACGACGAATTTTATTCAGTAGGAAGAATCGATAATTTGGGAATGGCATTTAATTCTATAAAATCATTAATAGATTCAAATGTTACTAATACTTTAGCATTAGCTATGGTATTTGATAACGAAGAAATAGGTTCTTCAACAAAACAAGGCGCAGGCAGCACACTTCTTAGCGATTGTTTCAAAAAAATCGTAGAAGATAACAATAAAAACTTCTATGAAGTATTGCACAATTCTTACTTGATTAGTGCAGACCAAGCTCACAGTTTGCATCCAAATTACACAGAAATGGCAGATCCTACTAACAGACCACTAATCAACAACGGTCCTGTTATAAAATACGCTGCAAACGGAGCGTACACTTCGGATGCTGTTAGCTCTTCAATATTTAAAAAATTATGCTTAGATAAAAATATTCCATGCCAAGAATTCACAAACAGATCAGATAAAAGAGGAGGCTCCACAATTGGACCTATCACTGTTTCTAATTTGGATATTCAATCTATTGATATAGGAAACGCAATTCTTTCAATGCACTCTGTAAGGGAATTAGGTGGATGTAAAGACAACGAATATATCTATGAATTATTCAAGTATTACTACGAATATTAACAAAATGTAAATTAAAAGTTAAGATTTTTTAATTCTTAGTAAAACGGAGATAAAATATGATTATTAAATTTAATCGATTTTATCTCCTTTTATTTATCTATAAATGGATTTGTCATAAATCTAAATCTATCGTATACTAATAAAGTACTTGAGATAAGCAAGTAATAAAAACGTCGGGGTGTAGCGCAGTCCGGTAGCGCACGTGGTTTGGGACCATGGGGCCGGGGGTTCAAATCCTCTCACCCCGACCATAATCACAAATTATATTTGTGATTTTTTTGTTTCCTTTTGTTATTGATATTATGAAAAAATACATCTGTTTCGTACAGATGTATTTTTTTGCCCATTTTTAATAAAATAAAAACGCAGGACAAATTCTCATTCATCCTACGCTATTCTCTACATATTTTTGATCAATACAACTACACTATGTGCAGCCTTCTTTGTTTTTGTTTCTAAATCATTGTAAAATTCATCATCCGCATCGTCATCTGCAAAGTCGGACAAACTTCTTATAACCAAAAACTTCACATCGTTAAGATAACACGTATGAGCAATGGAGCAGCCTTCCATTTCCGTTCCCAACGCGTGATATTTTTCGAATAATTCTTCTTGTTTTTCGGTCGTTGAGATAAATTGATCTCCAGTTACAATAAGCCCTATCCTGTGCTTCAAATTTTCTTGTGTCATAATCTCATCCAATTTTTTCAAAGTTTCACTATCAGCCTCAAAGGTGTCAGTGTAAGGAATATTGTCGCTAAAAATATCCAAATTTATGTCGTGGTATTTTAATTTGTCCGCAAGTATTACCTCATCAAAAGTAAGAGATTTGTCCAATCCACCGCACACACCACAATTTATCACCAAATCTGGATTGTACATATCGATAATTCTTTGTGTTAAAGCTGCTGAGTTTACTTTTCCAATTCCACAAACGCAATTTATAATTTTCTTGTCTTCAAATTCCGAAACATATATTTCATAGTGATTAAACTTGTCCTTTTTAACCGGCTTAAATTGTTCTCTGAAATACTCTTGTTCACTTTCTAATGCCGAAATAATCGCTATTGTTTTCATATTAGCTCACATCTTTCTTCTATTAAATCTTTTAATTCAATAGCTTTTTTCTCTAAATATTCTTGGTTTTCCCCCTCAATCATAACTCTAATCAAAGGCTCAGTTCCAGAAGGTCTTATCAAAACTCTGCCTTCATCTTTGAATTCATGCTCAAGTTCAGCTATTTTTTGATTGATTACTTCATCATCTTTGTACACTTTTTTGTATTCATTATTAACCTTTGCATTCACCAAAACTTGTGGGAAACTAGTCATCAATTTGTTCATTTCTGATAGTTTTTGTTTTGATTTCACAGCTATTTCCGCTAATTTAATCGCCGATAAGATTCCATCACCAGTAGTATTATCTTCTATGAAAATAATGTGTCCTGATTGTTCTCCACCAATAATGTAGCCATTTTTTCTCATTTCTTCAAGAACGTATCTGTCCCCAACTTGTGTTTTAATAACATCCACGCCAACTTCTTTCAAACTTTTTATAAGGCCGATATTGGTCATAACAGTTCCTACAACTGCATTGTTCTTAAGCTTGTTGTTTTCTTTTAAGAAATGTCCAACTGCGCAAATAGCGTGGTCTCCATCCATTATTTCACCAGTTTCATCACAAGCAATCAACCTATCCCCGTCTCCATCAAATGAAAATCCCATATCAGATTCAGAAATTTTTACCAAATTACTTATAACTTCAGGATTTGTTGAACCGCATTTAAAGTTGATATTCTTTCCGTCGTATTCTGTATTTGTAACAGTCACATCAGCATTTAATCTATTGAAAATAATTGGTGCGATTTCAGAAGTAGCTCCATAACCACAGTCCAAGCTCACCTTCACACCAGTCAAATCCAAATCAACCCTGCTCAAAAGATAATTGATATATGTATCCTTTGCGCATTCTTCTTCATAAACTCTACCTACTTTTTCTCCTGTAATTTTTACGTTGATTTCATCTTGATGATCAATCAAATATTCGATTTCTTCTTCAAGACTATCTTTTAATTTGAAACCTTCATTCGAAAAATATTTTATTCCATTAAATTCGTAAGGATTGTGGCTTGCAGAAATCACTATCCCGCAACAAGCATTGTAAAATCTAGTCAAATATGCAACAGCTGGTGTAGGAATCACGCCTAATCTGTACACATCAAAACCCATGCTAGTAATTCCACTAATCAAAGCCGCTTCCAACATATCCCCAGAAATTCTAGTATCTTTTCCTATAACAATTAATTTATTATCTACATCTTTTAATTTATAACAAGCTGCTCTCGCAAGCTTATAAGCTAATTCAACAGTTAAATCTTCGCCTGCAACGCCTCTTATACCGTCAGTTCCGAAATATTTTCCCATCAATATCCCCCTCATATTTTTATAATCTAATTATAACACATAATGTAAAAATCAATTAAAATGTACATTTTTGCAAACAAAAAAACGAGTTTGCACTCGCTTTTATATAAACATAAAACTTGTAATCGGTAACAAGAACAATGTATTTATTATTAAAGTTTTTAAATTTTCAGTTTTATATGAAAAGTACACACCAATAAAAGATGTGATTGGCAATGAGAAAAATACAACTTGGCTCAGTAATTTTGGAAAATCCGGTGAAGTTTCAGCAACTTTTTCCATATAAAATGAAATTACTGTTAGAATTATACCTATTACAATTGTTATTAATGGGATTTTGTTTTTAGTTTTCATATTATTTTTCCAGGACTACTGTTGCTGTGATTCTTCCGTTGGAGCCTTCTGCAAGTACAATTGATTGCGGTAAGTCCAATGTTACATCTACTGTGTTTTCTCCCTCTTTAAAACTTTTTAAATCTATTGCTTTTGTTGTTATATTTGAATGTGATTTTATAATATCATCTTGACCTTTTATCTTTACTGTCGGTCTACTGAATGTAACTTTCTTGACTTTCAACCCGTCTGGAATATTAGTCACAACTGGTTTGATTTCAACATCTTTTTTAAGCAATACATCGATTATTACTTTGCAGCTTTCAGATGATTTTGTCAAGTATGATCTTGTAGTGTCGTCTTTTAAGCTTAGATTAATCGGTAAATCTAAGTTGATATCCTTATCAATATTTGATTGATCAATTTTGACTGATGCGTAATCAATTGAGTTGAGATACGTCTTAGCTCCAGATACTTTTATATCTTTTGGATCTAATTTAATAGAATCAATTTCTACATTTTCCTGCAAATCTCCTACTTTCATTATTCTTATAGGAAATTTAACAGTATCAACTGTTTCTGTTTTCACTAAAATAGTTTCGTCAGATTGATCTGCTACGTTGACTCCTTGAGGAAGGCTGATCTCTACGGGTAATGTTTCAGAATCAACTTTTATAGATTTAACATCTACAAAAGCTTTTATTTCCGAATTTTTCATTTTAGTGATTGTGTTTCTTCTTCCTTCCACACGCATAGATATTGTAGGAGTTTTCGGTGATATTATCACTCTTCCATTTTCTCTTAACTTATCTACGCCACGATATTCAACGTTTACTACTGGAATATCTTTTGTTACTACAGGGTTTTTATTTCCCATTACAAAAGACCACAAAAATATCGCCAAAAAAAGACAGACTATTTTAATTATAAGATTATTTGAATAAAATCCTTTGAAGTCAATATTTTTTAAGTATGAACTATTCTTTAATTTATCTTTCATCTTCTATTTCCTTTCTGTTGAAAATATAAGAATCTTGATCATTGTATAATTTTGTCAGAATCTTTGTTAGAGTTGGTTCATCAACGTATCTGTTGATTTTACCGTGTTCAGCTATTGAAATACCACCTGTTTCTTCTGAAACTATAAGTGCCAAACAATCACTTTTTTCACTCATTCCTATAGCTGCCCTGTGTCTTGTTCCCAATTCTTTAGATATGGATTGTTCTGTGGACAATGGCAAAAAACATGCCGCCGCTTTGATAGTATCATTTTTGATTACAACCGCACCATCATGAAGTGGAGTATTAGGTATGAATATATTTATCAAAAGTTCGCTAGAAATCGCAGAATTTAAAACTGTGCCTGTTTCTACAACGTCTCCAAGACCTGTACTTCTCTCGAAAATAATCAATGCACCAATTTTTTGTCTTGAAAGTGAAAATACAGCGTGTACAATTTCTTCCACGCACTTATCCACTTTTTCTCCTCTGATATCCGCAAATGATTTGGTCAAAATATTACTTCTACCTATTGTTTCCAAAATTTTTCTAAGTTCAGGCTGAAATACCACTATTATCATGATGGCCAAAGCCGTCATCATGTTCTCCAAAACCCAGTTTACAGTGTATAATTTCAACGAATCACTAATTTTTACAAAAATAAATATGATTACAAGTCCTTTTACGAGTTGTTCAGCCCTTGTTTCTTTTATCATCATATATAGTTTGTAAATACAGACCGCAACTATAGCGATATCTATGATATCCAAAAATCTTAGTGTATTGATCATATTAAAAAATTTATCCAAAAAAACCAAATTAATCATTCCCATCTATGCTTCTTTAATTATATGATACCATAAATTATCACCAATTTTTTGCAAAATTAAACGATCATAGCACCGTTTATTCGTAAAAACATTTTCACACTCTATTTTAATAATCTAATCCGTTTTCAATTAATTCGCTTAATTTTTCAAGTGCCAATTGTTCATCTTCACCATCGCATCTTAAAATAAGCTCACATCCTTTGTGCGCTGATAATGACAAAATGCTTATAATACTTTTAGCACTGTATGTTTTATTGTCTTTTATGAATTCAATATTAGAATTGTATTTTACTGCTTCATTCAAAAATTTGGATGCAGCTCTTGCGTGAAGTCCTATCTCGTTTGTAATACAAACCTTTTTCTCTACCATAATTTCCTCCAGATTTTAAAAATATAAGCCGGTATTATCCGGCTTATATCAAAAAATTAATATTCTATGAATTTTTCGGATTTGCATCCGCAAATTGGACACGCATCGATTTTTTCAAATCCTATGTATCCACAAACTGGGCATAGTAATATTTCTTCTACTTCTAAGTCTTTTCCACCGTCAACAAATTCTTTTGCTTTTCCGAATCTTTCAGCGTGAACTTTTTCTGCTTCTACAGCAAATCTCATAGCTCTTACTGCTTCTTTTTCTTCTTGCATTTCAGCTACTTCGATGAATGATGGGTACATTTCAGTTGCTTCGAAGATTTCTCCGTTTTTAGCTCCTTCTAAGTTTTCAGAAGTACTTCCAATTCCGAAACCAGCCATGCTAGTTACTGCGAAATCACCGTGAACATCTTTTAATGCATCAAAGTGTAATGCAGCGTGGATTTTTTCAGCGTCAGCTGTAGCGTTGAACAATCTTGCAACATTTTTAAAACCGTCTTTTTCAGCTTTATTCCCCCAAATGTTGTATCTGTTTCTTGCTTGAGATTCTCCTCCGAATGCTGATTGTAAATTTGTTTGTGTCATCATTTTCATATCAAAATACCCCCTATTTTATTTTATACATATATTATATCACATCGTTAACAAACAATGAATACAATTTGTAATAATTACAATTTTATCTCATTCTGCTAACAATTACTTTTCTTCTCAAATCTTGATGAGAATCACTGTCTTCTTTTAATTTATCCATCCACATTAATGATTTACCAGTTCCCCTAACAACTGCCGTGATTGGACCATCTACAATCCTAGCGTTCACACCTATTCTTTCAGAAATTAATTTATCCAACCCTTTCAGTAGACATCCACCGCCACTCATAATGATTCCTCTTTCGTAAACATCTGCCGCTAATTCAGCTGGAGTTTGTTCCAAAACTTCTTGTACAGTGTCTACAATTTTATCTATCGGCTTTTTCAATGCAACTGAAATATCTTTTGACGAAACGTAGATGTGCATTGGTAATCCATTTACCAGATTTCTCCCTTTGATTTCATACAACTCTCCATCATCTCTAGGATATGCACTGCCTACATTTATTTTAACTTTTTCTGCAGTAGATTCCCCAATTATCATATTGTATTTTGTTTGGACAAAATCTTGAATTTTTTTGTCAAATTCATCTCCTGCAACAGGAATTGATTTATTAATCACAATTCCTCCCATAGAAATCACCGCAACATCTGTAGTTCCTCCACCGATATCTACAACTATGTTACCTCTTGCATCTGTTACATCAATTCCTGAACCTATAGCTGCTGCTAATGGTTCTTCTATTAAATATGTGTTGTACGCTCCAGCGTATTTTGAAGCTTGAATGACAGCTCTTCTTTGAACTTGTGTGATTTGACTTGGAACGCAAATCAAAACTTCTGGTCTGATTAGTGATTTGCCCAAAGTTTTTCTGAGCAAATAAGAAATGATTTTTTCTGTTGAATTAAAATCTGCAACCACGCCATCCTTTAGTGGTTTCTTAGCGACAATATTTCCTGGAGTTCTCCCCAAAATTTTCTTAGCATCTTTTCCAACAGATATTATTTTGGAATTAAAACTATTCATCGCCACAACTGAAGGCTCGTTTAATACGACACCTTTGTTTGGCAAATACACAAGAACAGACGCAGTTCCCAAATCTATTGCTATTTTTCTTCGAAAATTCATATTATCACCTATAAAGCTTTTTTATTTAATATGCAGACACTGTTAGCTGTAATGCCTTCACATCTGCCTTCAAAGCCAAGTTGTTCTGTTGTAGTTGCCTTGACTGAAATATTAAAAGTATTAGTGTGCAAATCTTGTGCGATATTTTCACGCATTGTATCAATGTAATCTCTAAGTTTTGGTTTTTGGCAAGAAATCGTAGAATCAATATTTCCAACTTCATAACCCATATCATCCATGATTTCAAAAACTTTCCTAAGCAACACTCTAGAATCAATGTCTTTGTATTTCATATCAGTGTCTGGAAATAATTTGCCGATATCTCCCAAACAAAGTGCACCACAGATCGAATCCATTATAGCGTGAATCAAAACATCCGCATCGCTGTGACCCAAAAGTCCTTTGTCGTGTGGAATTTCAACTCCGCCTAATATCAATTTTCTATCTTCAACAAGTTTGTGTACATCTAACCCAAAACCTATTCTCATTCGTTTTCTCTCTTTCTAGCAATTAACTCTCCAAATAGCAAATCTTCTTGTGTTGTTATTTTGATATTGGAATAATCGCCCTTAATTATTTTAACTTTTTTACCGACGATTTCAAGTAAAGATGAATCGTCTGTCACATTTATTTTTTCGTCAAATACTAGTTTGTATGCGTCTTTGATAGACTTGTATTTGAAAACTTGTGGCGTTTGCGCCATATACAAGTGTGATCTGTTAGGAGTGTTAACAACTTTCATATCATCGTCAACATATTTTATGGTATCCTTAGCTCCCACGCTCACCACAAGCCCGTCATAATCGCCGATAGATTCAATGGCCTCAAGTATTTTTTCACGTCTAATAAACGGTCTTGCTGCATCATGGCTTATTATCAAATCACAATTTTCATTTACTTTATTCAAGCCATTGTATGTAGATTTTTCTCTTGTGTCTCCACCGATAGCGATTACGATATCTCTGTAATTTTTATCTTTTATAAAATTTCGTACAAATTCTTCGTCTTCTTCTCTAATTACAAGAATGAATTCCTTGATTTCGTCAATTGTTTGAAACACATCCAAAGTCATCTCCAAAATCATTTTGTCTTTTATTTTCAAAAATTGTTTTGGAATTTTTTTATTCATTCTTTGAGAGGATCCAGCCGCAGTTATAATAGCTGAAATATATTTATCCATATAACACCTCATTATTATTATATCAAAAAATCAATTTAATTAAAAAGATTTGCCATTGCAATAAAAAAGAGAACTACACAAATAGTTCTCTAATAAGTTCAAATAATAAATAAAATATATAACTACTAATCTTTTCCCTCAGATTTCTTTGCAAAAATCATTTTTCCTGCAGAAGTTTGAAGAACACTTGTAACAGTACATTCAATAACTTGTCCCAAATATTTTTTGCCATCTTCAACTACAATCATGGTACCATCGTCTAAGTAACCTATCCCTTGATTATTTTCACGTCCTTCTTTAATGATTGACACATTAATCGGTTCACCTGCCACGAAAACAGGCCTCATAGCATTTGCCAAATCATTTATGTTGAACACGAAAACTTCCTGCAAGTCTGCGACCTTATTCAAATTATAATCGTTCGTAAGTAAATTTGCATTCAATTCTTCTGACATTTTCACAAGCATTGAATCGACCTTGTCAATATTAGGATATCTTTTATCAACCACTTTAACCTTGTCCTTGTACTCAGTTTGCATAGTTTTTAAAATATCCAATCCACGTCTTCCTTTTTGCCTTCTCAAATAATTATCCGAATCTGCTATATGTTGTAGTTCTTCGATGACAAATATTGGAATTATTAAATTTCCTTCCAAAAATCCCGTCTTCAATATATCGATAATTCTACCGTCAATAATAGTAGAAGTATCTACGATTTTAGGTCTAACTTTGCTATCTTTGCTTGAAAATTTGAGATTTGGTTTTTCTTTGGTTTTAATTCTATCGAAAAACGCGAGAAAATCATCGTGATAATTAAGAGCAAGTTTTGCTCCCAAAAATCCCATTCCAATATAAAACACAATTTCAAAAATAACAGTCAATACAGTTCCTATCCCTGGAATATTTAATTTTAACAACGGTTGCGATATCAAAAATGCTAGTATAAGCCCTACCACAAGACCAATTGTCCCTATAACAATATCGACCAGAGAGAACTTTTTAAGAGAATCTTCAATAGATTCTATCAATTTTAATTCTACTGATATGAATTTCGGAGCCAAAGCATAAAATATAAATCCAAATACGACTGCCGCTACAATCATAGCGACTATCTTAATAATCACACTAGTTGATTTTTCAATAAAATTACTGAAAATAACATTAGTAAATATAATTCCTAAAATAGCCCCGATGATAGATATCAGTATTGACATCCCTCGTCTGAACAAAATATTTCTCCTTTCACAAATATTTTAATCTAAATCGATTAATTCGTTCACCATACTTTCAGCTTCTGATGGTTTAATATTCAAACCACTTGCTATTTCGCTAATGAGCATTTTTCTGGAGGTATTAAGTACTTTCTTTTCAATCATGGATAGGCCTTTTGAATAATCTAATTCATACAAACCCTTATACACAATAGCAGTTTCTTTTATATCTCCCATTCTCAATTTTTCGAGATTTTCTTTGTACCTTTTATTCCAATTTGAAGGAAAATCAACTTCGCTATTCTTTAAAATATCTCTTAAAGAATGAATAGTTTCTTCTTCTGCAACAAATCTTATTCCCATATCATTTATCTTATCTACAGGTATCGAGATTTTCATTTCCCCCATTGGCATTTTCAAAATATAATAATCTTTTTTAACTCCCAAGACCTCTTTATTTTGTACTTCGGTAATTATGCCTGCACCGTGCATAGGATAAACAATCTTATCGCCTATTTTAAACATACTATCACCTCACCTTATATTATAGCTTAATCACAAACTTAATTCAATAACAAATCTTTTTATTATATCATATCTTATGTATTTGTCAATCAAAAAAGACGATGAAATTCATCGCCTTCATTAATCGTAGTAATAATATTTAATTAATTTAAAATTGTAACTCTAACAGTTCTTCTTCCCCAATTATTGCTTTGAGATTTTGAGCCAAATACTAAGTCTATTCTATTTCCTTTAATAGCTCCACCAGTATCTTCTGCTCTAGCGTATCCATAACCTTCAATGTACAATCTAGTTCCTAATGGAATAACTCTAGGATCCACAGCTGCCACACCATATCTAATTGCCGTTCCCATTGCAGTTGTAGAATATCCACCATTTTCTGCAGGATCTGAAGTATAAGCAGTAGATCTCATTGTGATAGTTCTTCCTGAAACATTTTGAGGAGCTGATTGTGCTTGTTGTTTTTCCTTCTTAGCTCTTTCTTCTTGTTCTTTTTTTCTTTTTTCTGCAAGTTTTTGAGCTTGGATTTTTCTTTCTTTTGCTAATCTCTTATCTCTATCTGCTGGAGACTCCTTTGTTGTATTCTTTGCAACAATATAAGCAGTTCTTCCGAAATAAGTAATTCTCAAATTATCTTCATCGATATGCCCCTTGATTTCTGAGTCTTTGTCGATTACTCCCAATTCTTTTGATTCTTTTTCTTTTGAATCGAAAACTTTAGTTTCTTCGTTAACCCATCCTTCAAATTTATCTGGATCTGGTTTAACTTCTTTTTCTGACAAATATGATTTATAAATAAAACCTTCGAATTTTTTGTCATATTTTGTGAAATTTACTTTCGCAAAAACTTCTCCGATTTTTTCAACTTTTACAGTGTCACCTTGTTCTAATTCTCCGATTATTTTACTATGTTCATTTTCTTCCTTAAACAAATCTGTATCATCATTTATCCAATATTTTTTTGATTGTATATTTTCACTTGATTTTTGTTCTACTTTAACATTATTTAAATCTTTTGCTTGTGAATTTGATGGTACAAATGCTAATAAACTTGTCATAATGACAACCGAAGAATTTAAAATTAACTTTCTAAAATTCATTTGTATCTCCTCTTTCTTTTTTAGATTTTTTTGTGTTTATTTTTTACTACCCAGCTATTTTATTAAACCAAGAAAAATAATTCAAGAAAAAGGAACATATTTTTGCCCATTTAAACGATATTTGTTTTCATTAGAACTCTTTGTATCTATTCGCTTAAATTTTAAAATTGTTAAATGCTTGAAAATTAAGGGTTACAAAAAGGTTACAATAAATTTTAATTTCATTTGTTAATTGAGTACAATAGTCTAAAATATTTCATTTTTGTAATATTTGAAGTGCTTTTGACTAGATTTAGAAAAAATTGTCATTATAAAACCAAAAAAATCCCCATGAAAGTTATCCAAAACAAGAAATTTTGAATTACAATCATGAGGACTATGTCATATATTATTCAATTGAAAACATTGAAGTTCTACAATTCTCCCAATTCCTTTTTCAATTCATACACTAATTTATTCTCTAGTTTTTCCACATCCATTACGAAATTCATCAATCCGCCGAATAATGATTTGTTGTGAAGTTTCATATCAACATCCACAAAACTTCCTGAATTTGTATCTCCAAAATCAAAATTCAAATATCCATCTATGCTTTTGGAGTTTAAATCGATGTACATTTTTTCGTTTTCAACGATTTCTTTTATAGTGTAGGTCATTGTAACTCCCAAGTTATCTATTACGTACTGATTTTCAACTCCCGTTGGTTTTGAATTGTCTAATAATCTATCTTTTATCGTTTGGAAAACTCTACTTTTATCCGATTTGAATTCTTCTCTTTTCTTTAGTTCACCCATTGATGATTTCCACCTTTCTTTTTATTATTCCGTCTAATTTTTCTGAATAATCTCTTAAATTTTTGTAGTTTGTGTATTTTATTATATCATCTTTTATGATTTTAGAATTAGCAGTCATTCCAAATCCTATTATGCTTTCTAATTCTTCATTGATTACGATATTGTATCTGGAAGGAATATCTCTGCAATAGCCGATATTTTCCATGTTATTCAGAATATTTTTCTGACGATATAAATAATACGGACGATAACTATTTTGAAATGTCCATTTTTTTATCAATTGCATTTGTTTCTCAGCAATATTTTCTTCAAAATTTCCCTTGTCGTATTGTTGTGAGTATTTACTTCCTTTTTTTATCGACAGTGTGTGAAAAGTTATATTATCAGGTTGTAGCTGTCTTAGAATTTCGAGGTTTTTTTCTGTATTTTTCACATCATCATACAATAATCCAAGTATAAAATCCATATTTATCACAAATCCCAAGTCTTTAGCTTGAGTGTACAAATCAAACAAGTTCTCATTATTTTGAATTCTTCCCATAGCTTTCAGTGCTTTTTCGTTAAAAGTTTGTGGGTTCAAGCTAATTCTTGTCACGTTGTACTTTTTTAACAATTTTAGCTTGTCAAAGTCCAAGCTATCTTCTCGTCCAGCTTCAAATGTGTATTCAACCAAGTTTTCTGAAACAAAACAGTTTTCAATAACTTTCAATAATTTTTCAAGCATTGTGTAGTCTAAACTAGTCGGAGTTCCACCTCCAACATAAATTGTTTTAATTATGTTTTTGCCCATATTTTTTGAGACTTCGGTTATTTCTTTTAATAGATACCCCAAGTATTCTTCTCTTCTGTCGTTATTTTTGTAAACAATAGTAGGAAAGGAACAGTAATCGCAACGGCTTGGGCAAAAAGGAATATTGATGTAAATGTTGTAGTTTTTCTCATCAAAATCTAAGCTAGACTGAACCTCGTCGATGTCTCTAAGTAATTTCAAATTCTCATCATTAATTAAATACATTTGTTTTAATTCTTCGTCTGTATGATTTTTCAAAATCTTAGATGGTTTCGTTCCTGTTAATATTCCCCAATCATTTGTATAATTGTATCTTCTTGAAAATATGGCATAGAGTATTCTTTTTAATTCTAATCTTGTAGTGAATGGATAAGTTTTATCTTTTTTCACATAATCTTTTCCTACTACAAAATCACTTTCAGCAAATTCTAGATTTTGTTTGGAATCAAATATCGTAAAAATATCTATGCACTCTTTTTGATATCTTTTGTCTTCTAATTGTATTTTCATATGCTTAAATCAAATAATCCGGCATTTCCTGTATAAAAATGCCGGGTATATTTTATAAATCGTCTTCTATTATAGCTGACTTAGAATAAGCTGATGGTTTTGCTTCGAAGAAATCTGTCTTGATTTTATTTGGGTCAGAATATTCGCTTACCCATTTCATTGAAGGAATTTCTCTTTCGTAACCTGGATAGATAACTCCAAAACCAAGTCCTGTTGATCTCAAATTACCCAAGTATTTGATGTAATCTTCAACCATTTTGATAGACAACCCTTGGATTTTTTCACCGATAACGTATTTTGCCCATTCAATTTCAGCTTCTGAGCCTTGTTTTATCATTTCTTTGTATAGTGCATTTTTTTCTTCAGTAAATAATTCTGGACGTTCTTTTTTCAAATCTAAAATCATCGATCTGAACAACCACAAGTGAGTGTTTTCATCTCTGTTGATGTATCTGATTTCTTGAACGGTTCCTGGCATTTTGCCCATTCTTCCCAAATTATAGAAGAACATAAATCCAGAATAGAAGTAAATTCCTTCCAAGATATAATTTGCGATGAGAGCTTTCATGAAGTTTCGTTCGCTTTTTTCTTCAAAAAAGTCGTTGTATTGATCGCCAATGAATCTATTTCTTTCTAACAAAAACTCATCATCCTTCCATTGATACAAAATGTCTGTTCTTTCTTCTGGAGAACAAATCGTATCCAAAATATAACTGTAAGATTGTGAGTGAATAGATTCTTGGAATGCTTGAATGGATAAGCACAAGTTTATTTCATTAGCAGTGATGTATGCTTCCAAATTTGGAAGTTGTGCAGTTTGTAAACTATCCAAGTAAATCAAAAACGATAAAATCTTGTCGTAAGCAATCTTTTCGTCTTCCGATAAATTTCTGTAATCTTTGATATCTTGATTCAGGTTGATTTCTTCTGGAATCCAGAAATTATTCATAGCTTGTCTGTACCATTCACTTGTCCAAGAGTATTTTATGTTATTAAAATCGTTCAAATTAGTAGTATTGCCATTAATTATTTTTCTCTTTGATAATTCAATATCTCCGTGTTCATTAAATAAACCACGTTTTTGTAATTCGTCCATTGCTCCTCCTTGATTTTTCATACCTATATTATATTCTATTTAAGAAAAAATCGATAGCCTCAATATATCCATCTGCTCCTTTTCCTTTGATAACTTTTTTTGCAAAAAGTGATACATAAGAAAGTTTTCTGAAATCCTCTCTTTCATCTACATCTGATAGATGCACCTCAACTGTGTCTACATCTACAGCTTTCAATGCATCCAAAATCGCAACAGAAGTATGCGTGTATGCTGCAGGATTGATGATTATTCCGTCTGCTTTTTTGTAAGCACTTTGAATAATATCTACGATTTCTCCTTCGTGATTCGATTGATAAAGCTCTACATCTATTTGATTTTTTGCGCAGTATAAGTTTATCTTGGATTCAATGTCTTGTAATGTCAGCTTACCATAAATTTCAGGCTCTCTTATGCCAAGCATATTTAAATTCGGTCCATTAATAATATATAGTTTCATTGAAATCCTCCACGATTAATTTGGCGGTTTTTTTTGCATTGTAATTGTTGAAATATTTATCACTGAATCTTCGATACAAATAATTTCTGTTTTGTCTAATCTCACGCATAGTATTCGTTTTGTAAATCGGCCTGTTTTTTCTGGATAATTTACTGTTCGGTCTGTCAATCCAATAAACAACTGAATTTTGATGAAGATAATAAAAATTCTTCTTCACAGTTACAGCCCCTCCCCCAGTTGCGATAACCAAGTTCTTTTCCTTGGAAAATTCTTCTAAAACTTCAGACTCTATTTTTCTGAAATATTTTTCGCCTTGTACTGCAAATATATCATTAATATTTCCGTATCTTTCTGTGATGATTTTGTCGATATCCACAAGTTCCTTGTCAGTGTTTTTTGCGATAATTTTAGCAACTGTACTTTTACCACTTCCAGGCATTCCAACCAGTGCAATATTCATATTTTTTGTTCTAATTTTCTGTACGATATTTTCTACAACATCATCGTCTATTTTTTTAGAAGTAAAAATCTCACACGCTTTGACAGCTTGATACACCAGCATTCGCAAACCATTGTCGTTAGGAATTTTAAGTCTATCGCAATCCATTAAAATGGAAGTTTTGTTCGGATTATAAATCACATCGAACACAGCTTTTGGTCTGATTTTCCCTAATTTTATAACTGATTTCAAATTATTCGGATACATTCCCACTGGAGTTGCGTTGATTAGAACGTCGCAGTTTTTATAATAATGTACATCTTCAAACTTATGCTCACCTTTTCGTGAAATCACTTTAATAGTTCTTGCCTGAAGTCTTTTCGCGCACTCTACGGCTGTTTTGCTTGTAGCTCCATCACCTAAAATCACGACTTCTTTACCTTTCAAATCGACAATTCGACTAATCATATACTCCATTCCGTCGATGTCGGTGTTATATCCTTTGATAGTATCAGAAAATTTAATCGTATTTACGCATCCGATTTTCTTCGCATCTTCACTCATTTCGTCCAAGTATTTTATGACGTCTTCCTTGTACGGAATAGTTACATTGATTCCATTGATATCCTTTCTTTTGAAAAATCTATCCAAATCATCTTCTTCAAAATATTCGTATTTGTAGTATCCTAATAGTTCGTGAATTTCTTTGGAGTAGCTATGCTTTAAAGATTTTCCTAATAATCCGTATTTCATTTCAAATTATCCTGAATTTTTTTTGATTCTAGTAAAATTTTGGATTCAACTTCCTTTATATTGTCGCGGTATTTTAAATTTATTTGTTCTATTTTTTCAAAAATTTCCTTTTCTCTCGATTTGTCTTCTGTTTCAATATTATTCTTTGTTTTAAAATCGCCAATTTCAGAACAAATCTCAAATCTTTTCTCTAATAATCTGGCGATTTCAGAATCAATTTTATCTATTTCTTTCCTAAATCTTTCCATCCATACTCCTTTAACAAATCGTAAATCACAAATGCAGTGATTGATTCCATCACGCTTACAGCCCTTATTCCAATGCTTGGATCGTGTCGTCCTTCAACAGTAAGCTTAGTATTTGTTTTGTTTTTCAAATCAACAGTATCTTGTGTCAATCCAATCGATGCTGGTGGTTTGAACGTAACTAAGGAAATTATCGGCATTCCCGTCGAAATTCCTCCCAGTATTCCTCCGTTATAATTCGTTTTTGTTTTAATTTGTTCGTTTTCTATATAATAGCAGTCATTCACAACAGATGCATTTGATTTGTCGAATGATTTCCCCAAACCAAATTCAACCGATTTTACTGCTCCAATTCCAAAATAACTTTGTGACAACCTAGATTCAATCGAATCAAAAAGCGTATCTCCAACTCCCGCTCTCAAATTATACACAACAGTTTCGACACTTGAGCCAACGGAATCTTTTCTATCTCTCAATTCTTCTATTTTGTCATCTATTTTATCAATTATTTCATCGTTTATTACTTCGATTTTCCTATTCTTCAAATAACTGTAGTCTGTAAATTTTAAATCATCAAATCGTTCATCTACAATATCTCCCAGTGAATACAAATGGCTGAACACATATATGTCGTGTTCCTTCAATATTTCTTGTGCAATAAATCCTGCCACGTTAATGACTGCAGTCAATCTTCCAGAAAAATGTCCACTTCCATTGATATCGTTGAAACCATTGTATCTAACAGTTGCTGGATAGTCTGCATGCGATGGCCTTGGAGTATTGTAAATATTTGAATAATCTTTTGAGTGCTGGTCCGAGTTTTTTATAATAAAAGATAACGGAGCACCCGTTGTTGTATCATTCAAAATCCCCGATACGAACTCAACTTCATCTGATTCTTTTCTAAGTGTAGTGTTGGATTTTCCGGGAGATCTTCTTTTCATATGTGCTCTCAATCTTTCGTGGTCGATTTTGATTCCTGGATCAACTCCATCAATCACGCCACCAATCATCGAGCCATGAGACTCTCCCCACACAGTTAACTTAACTAATTTACCTATCGATGACATCGCTACCCAACCTTTCTACTTCATCAAAAAACGATGGATAAGATTTTTTCACAGCTTGCCAATCTTTTATTTCAACTTCTTTTGTAATGATAGATGCTATTGCAGCCGCCATTACAATTCTGTGATCATCACAAGAATTTATAACTGCAGGCTTCATTTCTGATTTGTAGATTACGAGATTATCTCCTTCTATCTCGCAGTTTACGCCGAATGATTTTAACATATCGTAAGTTGATTGAATTCTATCCGATTCTTTTAACCTCAATCTTTTAGCGTTTTTTAGCACCGATTTGTCGCATTTTTGAGACAAAACCACTGCCAAAATCACAAATAAATCTGGTGTTTGTGATATATCTATTTCACAGTAATCTCTGTTTTTATTTATTTTTTCTAATAATTCAACTATTTTTCTATCTGCTTGAACTGAGTCCATGTTTAAGTTCTGAACGTTTATATCTGCACCTAATTCATTTGCACACAAGAAAAACGCTGCGTTTGACCAGTCTCCTTCTACGATAATTTCTCCAGGTGATTTTAATGCACCTGATTCGACTATTACTTTATCCCACAAAATCTCAGATTCCACTCCAAATAATCTCAAGCATTCTTGTGTGATTTTGATATATCCAGTTGATTCAAGTTGTGATGTCAATTTGATTTCACAGCCACCAATAAGTGGTGCAATCATCATAATCGCAGAAATATATTGGCTGGATACATCGCCAGGAAATTCAAAATCAATTTTGTGAAAAGTTCCATCAACTGTAAAAGGAAGTTTATCTTCACTAAAAGTAAGCCCCGATAATTTCAATTGATCCATCAATTCTTTTATAGGCCTATCTTGTAATCTACCAGTGCATTTTACGTTAGTTTTTTGAGATAAGAAGCTAATCAATGGAAGCAAAAATCTCAAAGTTGAACCCGAATCATTTACATTAATATCGGACACATCTTTTTGAAAAAACGAAGGATGAACTGTAACTTCATTTTCGTTTATGTCGATTTCAACTCCCAAATTTCTCAGACAATCAATAGTTGTCATTATATCGTTTGAGAATTCATTAATGATAATTGTTGTATCGGTATCTGCAACACTTGCTAAAATCATAAACCTGTGCGCAAATGATTTGGAAGATATAGCTTCCACTGTTCCCTGTAAATTGTCCGTTTTAATCTTCATAAATATCACTCAAAACCTTTTTATAATTCGATTTGTTCATACTCAAAACCGTACAGTCTCCGATTTCTTCGGAAACTATCAAACTAATCATGTCTTTTGTGTTTTTCTTATCGCGAAGGCTAACTTCATAGACATCTTCCACAGAATAATCGTAATTATCATTCAAATTATATATTTTCAAAACTTCCAAGATTCTGTTGTAATCCTTGCTGTATTTTTTCGCCATACACTTCATTCCGAAAGCCACGGCATGTCCATGCATAACATTATAATCGGACAGTTTTTCGACAGCATGTCCTAATGTGTGCCCGTAATTTAATAATCTTCTTAAATCGTGCTCCAACTTGTCTTGGAGCACGATATCTTTTTTAATGCTCACACAATTCTCCACAATTTCCGATAAATTGCTTTGTTTAGTGTATCTTTTAGAACTTATCATGTCGAATAATTCTTCATCAAAACAAATCGCGTATTTGATAATTTCCCCGAAACCATCTTCAAACACGTAATCGTCTAAAGTTTTCAGCAAAAGTGGATCAATAATGCAAAGCTTTGGATCTTTGAACGCTCCAATTAAGTTTTTCCCAGTTGGCAAATCAATCCCAGTTTTAGAGCCCACGGATGAATCCACCATTGACAAAACAGTCGTAGGAATTTGAATGAAATCAATCCCACGCATAAAAGTTGCAGCTACAAAACCAGCCAAATCTCCAACGACTCCTCCACCAAAAGCAATCACAGTGTCATTTCTGTGATAAGACATACTCATGTAAGTCATTATTTTTTCGTACTCTGATAAACTTTTGGAAGATTCTCCCGGTTTTATAACGTAAAATTCATGTTCAATCTCCAATTCATCTAATAAAATATCCAATGTTTTGTGGTGATACCTATCGACATTTTCATCGGTAATAATAATTGCCTTTGATTTTATGAAATTTTTCAAATAATCGCGTGATAGATTCAAAGCATCAAGACCAACTATTAAATCATAATTTTTGACATTTATTACTGAATACATTGTCTTAATTTCCTTACTTTTCTCATTATAGTTCTAAATCTTTCGCAAGTGACAGATTGTGGTCCATCGCTAAGTGCATTTTCAGGATCATTGTGAACTTCAATCATAAGTCCATCGCAGCCTGCAGCAGTCGATGCAAGTGATAATGGTTCAATCAAAGTATATTTGCCGCTCGCGTGTGATGGATCCATAATTATAGGAAGTTGTGACAATTCCTTCATCACAGAAATAGCTGAAATATCCAATGTATTTCTAGTGTAGCTTTCAAAAGTTCGAATTCCTCTCTCACACAATACGACATTTTCGTTGCCACCCGTCATAATGTACTCTGCGCTCATTATCCATTCCTTGTAAGTAGCACTCAAACCTCTCTTTAGTAAAATCGGTTTATCTGAATGTCCCAACTCTTTAAGCAAGGAATAATTTTGCATATTTCTAGCTCCAACTTGCAACATATCGACATCGTTGAAATAATCCAAATCAGACAAATCCATTATCTCTGTAATAATTGGAAGTCCAGTTTCTTTTTTTGCTTGGATTAACAAATCGATTCCCTTTTTGCCTAATCCTTGGAAAGCATAAGGCGAGGATCTAGGCTTAAAAGCTCCGCCTCTAAGGATATTTGCTCCGTTTTCCTTCACGCTTTTAGCAATCGTAATAATCTGTTCCTCGCTTTCAACAGAACATGGCCCTGCCATCACGCAGAAATTTCCGTCACCTATTTTTACACCATCGACATCGACAATTTTAGGTTGTGGATGGTATTTTTTGTTTGCCTTACTGAAAGGTTCTTCTATTCTAATAACCTTGTCCACAATATCAAAGCGTGATATTAGCTTTTCATCAATGCTTGAAGTATCTCCTATTAACGAAATAATCGTGTATCTATCGCCAACAGTCTCATCAACTCTGACGTTTTGTTCATTTAAAAAATCTATTAGTTTTTTTACTTCCTTTTCGTTAGGATTTCTTTTTAATTTTACAATCATAATTTTCTCCGATAATCTTATTCTATTAATAGTATATCAAAACTGAGAAATTTAGTATAATATAAGTAGAGAAATTTAGAAAGAGTGATAATATGATAGAATCAAACGATTGGCTACTAAAACAAATCAACGTAGTCAGTGAATTTTTACAAAAATTATTTACAGATATGGAAAAAGGTAGAAAATTAAATGAGAATGAACAATATCAAAAAGATTCATTCGAATTTGAAAGATTGTTGGAAAATCTTATCGAAGAAGATAGAATTAACGATGCTGAAAATATTTTGTTCGAAAAGCTAGAAACAAATAATCTTATGTATGCAACAATCGCAACTAGATTTTATGACAAATTAAAAGGACTTTCCGATGAAAAACTTCAAAAATCAAACTACAGTCGTGACGAAATCCTACAAGGATTAAACGATATGTGTGATATGTTTGGTTTGGAAATATTCAAGGGATAAAAAAAGCTGGTTTTTTATAAACCAGTTTTTTTAATCGTATGATCTTTGCCATATATCTCTAATTTTTTGCATTATATCACGATCAACTCTCTTAGGATATTCATATCCCAGAAGCTCTGCGACATGAAGCCCTTGTTTTCTAAAAAGATCACATGATTTGAACAATGTACTCCACAGATTCTCTATTTCAGGAAGTGGATATGTTTGCAAATATCTTTCATAATGATCTTTTGGAAGATAAGTCTTGATATATTCGTAATTGTATCCTATATTAACATTGAAGTCGTAATTACTACCAATATAGTAACCAGTCATTTTATCTACGTTCTCTCTGACATGATAAAACATTTGAATGGCGTAGATTTCTTCTTTTCTATACAATCCTTTTGCAACATTCAATGAATTTATGAACATCTGATTGACTAGCGATTCAAATTCATGCTTAGTTGGCTTTAATTGTCTGAAACAAACATCTGATTTGGTGCTATTGCCAACTAAAACTTGGTCTTTGTCTACTAAAATTTCCGCCTGGCTATCTTCATTAATATAAGCTTGCATCGTGTTTTCCTTAATGAAAAATATTCTGATTTTAGAAATATCATTAAGCACAATAGTGTAGCTGATATTGTGAGGATTAATTTTATTTGTGTAGGTTAATTTGTCAGATTTTTCTAACATTAACACATCACCGAATAAGTTTTCAATGAAATGTGAATCCTTAAACTTTTCAAGATCACTTACTCCGAAAACAAAATGATAATCTGTGTTTTCGTCCTTTTTTAAAGTAGGATTAAGTCTTCTACCCGTTTCTATAAGACTTCTAACTTCTTCATTTTCTTTTGAAAATTCCATAACCGTATTTTTAATATTATTAACCATTCAAATCACCTATCATTTTGATTAATCACAAATTCATACACATCAATTGGATTATCTGCAACAAAAATCGCATTTTTATATTCCTCTGGATTTCCAAATCCATATCCTGCAGCAATTGATTTAATATTGTTAAGTCTTGCCCCTTCAATATCGTGATGTCTATCTCCAACCATAATCGATTCTTCTGGATTTATACCAGTTTTATCAATTAAATAAGCTATTACATCTTCCTTCTCTACTCTTGATTGATCCAAAGTCGCACCAGCAGTATATGAAAAATATTTCAACAAATTATTATCTGACAAAATTTTCCTAGCTGAAGATTCAACCTTACTTGTAGCCAAATAAATTTTATATCCTTCATCATAAAATTTGTGTATAGTTTCTACAATTCCATCGTAGAGTTCCATTTCTTTCATACCTTTTTTGAAATAATAATCTCTGAAATCTTCAATTCTTTCTTTACATTCAATTTCACTAAAACCCAACTCCATGTAACTGTCTTTTAAAGGTGGACCTATAAAAGATATAAGCTTACTTTCATCGTATTTGAAATTTATTTTATCCAAACTAAACTTAACAGCATTTACAATTCCCTCATAAGAATTCGTAATAGTACCATCAAGATCAAATATTATATTTTTAATCATAATTCCCCTCTCAATTTATTATATCATAGCAAATTTACTGTGGTGTATTTATAAATTAATTTTAGCACCAATGATTATTTTATCATATATTTGTTTTTGTGTTTGAATTTTGGGCAAAACAAAACCCCGCACATGGCGGGGAATATAATTTATTTTGTCATTCCTGTTGAATCGATGTTTCTAGCTTGTGCTTCATCATCTAATCTCTTGCCCATTTCTTGTTCAGCTGTTGATTCTTCAACTTTTTCTTGAACTTCAGATTGTGGTGCACGACTAAGCTTAGCATCTTGTTCTTTCATAGCCCTTATACCTTCGTCTAATCCTTTATCGAATAAGTGACAGGCTACAAAGTGTTTATCAGCAATTTCTTGTAGAACTGGTCTATCAGTTTTACAGATTTCCATTGCATAGTTACATCTTGTACAGAATTTACATCCTTCTGGTGCGTTAATTGGTGAAGGAATTTCACCTTGTAATTTAACACGTCCTTCGCTTGAAACATCAGGATCTGGAATAGGAATTGCAGAAATCAATGCTTTAGTATAAGGGTGAAGTGGTTGATTATAAATCTTAGTGTTTGAAGATACTTCTACCATACTACCTAAATACATTACGCCTATTCTATCTGAAATGTGTTTTACCATTGATAAGTCGTGAGAAATGAACAAATAAGTTAATTTCTTTTCTCTTTGTAATTCAATAAGTAAGTTAACAACTTGTGCTTGAATACTTACATCAAGCGCTGAGATAGGTTCATCACATACGATAAATTCTGGTTTTACTGCTAAAGCTCTAGCAATTCCAATTCTTTGTCTTTGTCCACCAGATAATTCGTGTGGGAATCTAGCTCCGTGTTCAGCGTTAAGTCCTACAGTTTTTAATAATTCAGTAATTCTGTTTTGAATATCTTTTTCTTGCATTTCAGGGAAGTGAACTCTGATACCTTCTCCAATGATATCACCAATAGTCATCTTAGAGTCAAGTGATGAGTATGGGTCTTGGAAAATCATTTGAGCTTTTTTCTTGAAAGCTTGTTCTTCTTTACTGCTCAACTTTGTGATATCTTTTCCTTCATATATAACTTTACCATTTGTAGGTTTATATAAGTTAATAACTGTTCTTCCGCATGTAGTTTTACCACATCCAGATTCTCCTACAAGTCCGAAAGTTTCCCCTTTATATATTTTTAAATTTACATTTTCAACAGCTTTTAAAGTCTTGTTTTTACCAACTTTGAAAAACTTATCCAAGTTTTCTAATTCAACAAGCACTTCTCTGTTTGAATAATCTATGTTCTTTTCTTTTATTACTTTAGTTTCTGACATAATTCACTCCTAATAAGGTCTTTCAACTTTTGGTGCTTGTTCGTGTGTTAACCAACATCTGCAAACATGATGATCTGAGTATCTTGTTTCAGGTGGTTTCTTTTCTCTACAAATTTGCATTGCATAATCACATCTTGCCGCAAATGGACATCCCGGAATTTCCATCAATAAATCTGGTGGAGTTCCACCTAATGAATACAATTCATTGTCTTTTGATGAATCAAGTCTTGGAACGCTCATCAACAATGCCCATGTATATGGGTGATGTGCATCTTTAAATATTTCTTGTACTGTACCAGTTTCCATGATTTCACCGGCATACATTACTTGAATTCTGTCTGCAAAGTCAGCTACTACACCTAAATCGTGAGTTACAAGAACTATAGAAGTATTTTTAGTATCTCTTAATTCTCTCATCAAATCCAAGATTTGTGCTTGAATAGTTACATCAAGTGCTGTAGTTGGTTCGTCAGCCAAGATTACATTAGGGTTACATGCCAATGCTATGGCAATCATAACTCTTTGTCTCATACCACCTGATAATTCGTGTGGATATTGTTTAACACGTTCTTCAGCATTAGGAATATTTACAGTCTTTAACAATTTAACAGCTTCTTTTTTAGCTTCATCTTTTGATAAATCAGTGTGCAATAAAAGAGATTCTGTAATTTGTTTACCTATTTTCATAGTTGGGTTAAGAGAAGTCATAGGGTCTTGGAAAATCATTGATACATCAGAACCTTTATATTCTCTTAATCTCTTCTTATCCATGTTAAGAACTTCTTCATTCATATATTTAATTGAAGATGGTTCTTTAATAACTGCTGATTGAGGTAAAATTTGAAGTATAGATTTACTTACTACTGTTTTACCACATCCAGATTCACCTACTAAAGCCAAAGCTTCTCCATCGTATATATCAAAGCTTACACCTCTTACAGCCTTTACTTCACCAGCATAAGTATTGAATGATACGTTTAAGTTATCTACTTCAATTACTTTTGGTCTGTTAGTGTAATCTTTTTCTACTCTAGCAGTTCTTGTAAGTTCTTCTGATAAATTTTGTTTTTCGTTCATATTTTTTTCTTCGTTAACTCTATCTTCTACAACTTCAGAGGAAACATATTTAGTTGTAGTTTCCACTTCATTATTTTCATTAATTACAGTTTCTTCAACTAATGTTTCTTCTGAAAGGTTTTGTTCTTTTTTTAATTCGTCTACATCTTTGTATTTATTCTTGCTCATGTTTTTTCCTCCTACTGTCTAAGGTTAGGGTCAAGCGCATCTCTCAAACCATCACCTAACAAAGTAAATGAAAGCATTGTTAACCCGATCATTAGAGCTGGGAAAAACAATTGATAAGGATAAAATTGGAATACTTGTTGAGCTTGTGAACACATAAGTCCCCAAGAAGTTTCTGGAGGTTGTACACCAAGTCCTAAGTAACTTAAGAAAGCTTCACCAAATATATATCCTGGAATATCAAATGAAATTGATACAAGTATTACGTTCAAAGTATTTGGAATAAGGTGTTTGATAATGATATCTTTGTTGCTTACTCCCAATACACGAGCTGCCATGATATAGTCTTGTTCTTTTAATGAAAGAATTTGACCTCTTACAAGTCTTGCAAGACCACACCATCCTGTGATAGTCATGGCTAAAATAAGTGTTCCTACACCATTTGAGTTTAAAGCCAATCTTAAAATGATTACTAATAATAGGTAAGGTATAGAAATCAATATTTCTACAATTCTCATCATAATTGTATCAACTCTTCCGCCAAAGAACGCAGAAGCTGCACCATAAATAGAACCAATTACAGTACCAATAATAGCACCTGCAAGACCTATTATTATGGAAATTCTACCACCTCTCCAAATTCTTGTGAATATATCTCTTCCAAGTTCGTCAGTACCGAACCAGAATTTTGAGCTTGGTGATAAGTTAATTTCTCCTACTAAATCTTCGTGAGAATATCCAGTTAACATCGGTCCGATGATAACCATTACAATTAAAAATACTAATATAATGAATGCAACTAAAGCTGCCTTGTTTTCTTTAAATCTTCTCCAAGCGTCAGACCAGTATGTAACTACAGGTCTTGCTATAAATTCAGATGTTCTATCGTCATCTGAAAGTCTTTGAAATTTGCTTTGATCTATTTTTTCCATACTAATCCCCTAATCTACAATTTTAATTCTTGGATCTGCTATTCCGTATAAGATATCTACAACTAATTGAGAGACTAAGAACAAGAATGCATAGAAAATTGTTGTACCTATAATCATAGGATAATCTCTGGCAGTTATAGAGTTTACAAAGTAACTTCCTAAACCTGGTATAGAATACATACTTTCAATAATGAAAGATCCTGTAAAAATACCAACGATTTGTGGAGCTATTATTGTGATGATAGGAAGTATAGCATTTCTGAATACGTGTTTTCTAATTACATTGAAGCCTGATACACCTTTTGCTTTTGCAGTTAGTATGTAGTCTTCGTTTAAAACTTCCAATACATTACTTCTCATGTATCTAGCATAAGTAGCTATTGAGCCAAAGCATAATGCTATTGAAGGCAAAATTGTATACTTGATTTCGTCTCCGTAGCCTGAAGTTGGAAACCAATTTAGTTTTACTGCGAAAGCGTATTGTAAAAGAGCCCCCAAAATAAATACAGGTATCGTAATACCCAAAATAGCCAATACACTGATAATATAATCTGGCACTTTACCCCTGTTTAAGGCCGCAAGAATACCAAAAATAATACCGATAGTAATACCTATTACCATGGCTTGTCCGCCAATTCTTCCAGATACTGGAGCAGTTTGAGCTATAGTAGTTTTAACTTCTCTACCTGGATATTTGTATGAAGCACCTAAGTCTCCATGCAATGCATTTTTTAAAAATATTGCATATTGTGTTGATACTGGTTTATCCAAACCGTATCTAGCTTTGTAGTTTTTGATTGTTTGCTCTGGAAGAGTTTTACCCATAGCAGACAATGGATCCCCTTGAATATTATGCATCAAGAAGAATGTTGCTGTTGTGATTACAAATAATGTAAGCACCATATACAAGATTCTCTTTATAAGATATTTTAACATGAGTCCTCCTATATACAATTAGTAGGCTGTTACAAATTATTTGTAACAGCCTGCCATTTGCTACTAGTTATTTTATTTTTTTTCTAAATAAGTGTCTTTGAATCCTGCTGTTGAGAATTGATTTACGTTAATATGTTTTACATAGTCTTGATAGTACATATTAGTAGTACCAGAAATTATTGGAATAATAACTGTTTCTTCAGCTAGGATTTGTTCAGCTTTCTTATACAATTCTACTTGTTTGTTTTTATCTTTTTCTTTGGCAGCGTCTCTGATTAATTTATCATATTCATCGCTCTTCCATCCAGTTCTAACTGCGTTAGCACTTGAAGTGAATAGAGACATCATTGCTGATGGATGGTTGTAGTCAGCAGTCCATGCTAAGTATCCCATTTGGTAATTACCTTTGTTGATTTTACCAGAAAGGATAGCCCATTCCATCATTTCCAATTTAACCTTAACACCAAGTTTGTTTTGGAAGTTTTGTTGGAAATATTCACCGAATTTCTTCAAATCTGGTGAGTTAGTCATAATTAAGCTTACTTCTAATTTAGATGGATCTGGATCCATTCCCAATTCTTTAAGACCTTCAGATAATAAAGCTTTTGGATCGCCTAATTTATCAGCCATTTCTTTAACAGGGTTTCCTGCCATTTCTCTGTATTTCAAATCTTCAATTGTAATAGCTTTTGGTACCCAGAAATAAGCTGGAGCTGATTTTCCTTTAAGAACTGTTTTGTTAAAGCCTTCTCTGTCTAAAGCGATATTGAATGCTTGTCTAACTTTTTTGTTCTTAAATAATTTATCTTGGTGGTTAACTGCGAAGTAATCTACTGCTGGAATATCAATTTTTTCAGTCTTAGTTCCTTCTCTCTTATCGAACTTAGAAGTCCATTCTGGTTTATTAGTACTTACACTCATTACTTCTCCAGATTGGAAAGCGTTCATCATAGTGTTTGTATCAGTAATAACTCTTAAGTTAACTTTTTCTAATTTAACTTTGTCTTTGTTCCAGTAGTCTGGGTTCTTTTCAAGAACCAACTTAGAGTTGTGAGTCCATTCAGTTAATTTGAAAGGTCCGCAACCTACGATAGTATTAGCTTCAGAACCGAATTGTTCACCGTGTTTTTCAACTATATCTTTTCTTTGTGGGAAACATACTCTGAAAGGTACGATGTTAATGAAATATTGTGCTGGAGCACCTAATTTGATTTCCAATGTTTTATCGTCAAGTGCTTTAACTCCTAATTTATCCAATGGAGCTTTTCCTGAGTTAACTTCTTGGAAGTTAAGTATATCAGCCAATAAGAATGATGAACCAGAACCTGTTTTAGGATCTACAGTTCTTTTAATACCATATTCAAAATCTTTTGCTGTTAATGGTTGACCATCTTCCCATTTTAAACCATCACGTATTGTGAATGTGTAAGTCATAGCATCTTCAGATACTTTCCATTCTGATGCTGCTGCTGCTTCTGGTTTCAATGTTAAGTCATCATTTTGAACCAATCTAATAAGTGGTTCATATACGTTATTAACAATTGTATTACCATAACTGTCGCTACCTTTTTGAGCATCAATAGAGTCAGGGTCTGCATTTAAGAAAGTATTATATACTGTGTTTTCTCCCTTAGCTCCTCCATCTTTTGAGCCTCCATTTCCACATGCTGTACCAGCAACCATAAGGCCGGCTAACATCAAGGCAACAAACCTTTTCTTGTTTCTCATTTACAATTCCTCCTTAAATATTTTAATTATATGAGAAAATCCGAATTAATCGTGAATACACATTTGAAAATATATAAGTTCTAGCATTCACTTTTTTCGTAATTTCATTATAACATGAATTTATGAAAATGATAACATAAACAACGTTTTTTCAAAATATTTTAATATTAAATTGTTATTTAATTGTCTTGTTCTGTTTTTTTATAGATTTTTTCGTTTTAATTTATCTTTGCAGGATTGTATACTTTTCGTAATAATCGCTATTTTATTGAAATATTGTTTTCATAAATTTCTCATTTGATATTTGTTATCATATCCGTTCTGAGTGAAATATTTTTACATTTTTGGGCGATATTTTTGTTATTTTTGTGTGAAAAATTTAATAAACGGATTTAAACAAATAAAAGATGAGATATTTTAGGAATTTATACCACAAAAGTATTTAGTAGTTTTTTGTAAATCATTGTAACTTTTTTGTAATATTTTTTTATTTTTAAAAAATCTCTATTAAAAAAGCGACCATTTAAGGTCGCAATTTTATAAGTCATTTATCAATTCATCTACCATGTGCTCTTCCGTAGACCATGATGTACAAATTCTTACATTTATGTAATCATCTGCTTTGTAATTTTCGCAAAAATTATATTTATGTTTTAATCTGTGATATCTTTCATAATCCATGTTGACGAATATTGTATTCGTAGTAGATTGAGTAGCTAACACATAGTCTTGTTCTTTTAATCTTCGTCTGATTCTGTCAGCCTGTTCATCTGCTTTTTCAGCTAATTTGAAAATTAAATCGTCAGTAAATAACTCTCTAAATTGAATTCCCAAAAATCTGGATTTGGCAATCAACATTCCAGAGCCTTTGATGTAGTTTTTAAAATGAAGCTTGAAATCATCTTTGTTTAATATCAACGCTTCTCCAAACATAGCCCCGCATTTTGTTCCGCCGACGTATGTTGCATCGACAATATCACAAATTTCTTTTAATGTTAGGTCGTTGTTCTTTGCAGCAAGAGCATACGCAAGTCTTGCACCATCCATGAATAAATACAGTCCATGTTTGTCGCAGACTTTTTTTATTTCCAAAAGTCTTTGTTTAGTGTATATCGTTCCAGATTCCGATGAATTGGTTATGTAAACCATTTTTGGAATTGGCTTGTGAAAATATGCAGGATCGTTCATTCTTTCTGATACAAACTTATCTATTACTTCTGGAATTAATAATCCATCTTCATCTTCTACTATTTCTATTTTGTGACCAATATCTTCAATAGCCCCTGTTTCTAATGTATTAATATGAGCATTATCACACGCAATTACACTTTCAAACGGTCTCAAAGATGTTTTAATCACAAGCTTGTTACAAGCTGTAGAACCATGTAGAAAATAAACGTCTTGATCTGAAATCTTTTTTCTGATAAGTTCTTTTGCTTGATGAGTGTATTCATCGTTGCAATAGCCTTGTTGTTGAACCATATTGGTTTCTTCAAGTGCTTTTATGATATTTGGATGAACTCCTTCTAGATAATCACAGTTAAAATTATACATAATTTTTCTCCTCAATCGACAATAATTAATTTGTTAAAATACAGATTTATTATAACACTTGATAATTTTTTGTAAAGAATATTATTCACTCATTTTGTGTATAAACATTTGATGTAATATGTCATTTTTTGTCCATTGTCATAAAGACATTCAGCTCTTTCAAGTATCGTCTTGTATTTACGATTGTTAATTACACCTTCATCTTTTATCAAATTGTCAGGATCTTCTGTGTTAATATCAGGACCTTGTAGATTCCACAATTCTTCTAATCTGTTATTAAATATTTCTATGTTGAATTTACTAATTGTTTCATTTTTGTATTTTATAACAACAATATTTGATTTTTTGGAAAACGTAACGTTTTGATTTCCTAAATTTTCGATATTTTGTGTGTTGGAATCGTATTGAAATTGAATATTTTCCAATAAACGGTCGTAGTTTGTCGTGTCAATTTCTAACCTATCATTGACAAAGGATCTGATTTGTCCGTATAGCGACTCAAATTCGTCTCCTCTGAATCCAAATACACGATTCATATCCTCTTGTGAAGTTGTAAATTTATCACCCAAATAAGGAAGTTCTTTTGTACTATGTTTGACTACAAAATAGTCAAGTTTGTCTTTTATTTCCTTTATTTTAGCTGGATTTACATTGCTTTGAGATTTTATTTTGCCATCGACAAGCAGATTTTCTTCAACTAGCATTTTTTCTAATTTGGCTTTTTGGTCTATTCTACTGATATTATATGCAGAAAGAGGTCCCACCGAAGAAATCAGTGCTAATATCAAAAACGTTGTCGGTATCGTGATGTATGTCTTCTTGTTGAAGAATAAATAGTAAATCATTGATATAACAATGAATATTCCGCCAACTACCACAAGATATCTTTCTTCCGTAACTCCATAATATGATATTCTGATTCCTATTGAGTAGAACATCATAACTGAAAGTATCAATAATATTATAGGTTGAATTTTATTGTAAACATTTATGAATTTGTCTTCTACAGTTTTTGATATGAACAAGACCACTACTGAAAGCAATCCATACCACAAAATAAGATTTGTGATGATATTGTTAGGTATCGTCTTTAAAACTACTACCTTTATTATATATAGAAGTAAAATAAAACCGTATATCAAAAATATAGGAGCAATAATTCTCGTAAATAAAAACTTAAAAGGCAAAAGCCATTTGATTTTTAAATTTTCGTCACTATATTTCAATGGAAATTTGGATAAAATTATAGATGCATTTAGCAATAGAAAAATTACCGCTGCACATGATACTATGACATTGCTAAGATTAAATTGTATCTTAAATAGTTCCTTTGTCGTGAACAAAATGGCAACAATTCCTATAAAAATTGTCACGCAATAAATCAACGATTCTATTATTGATAAAACTATTTTAACTGCGTAGTCGGCATAGTCATTTTTCTTATTAAAGTGACCTTCGATAAACATTCCGACAAAAAGCGTCACAAATAATCCCATTTCCGTGATTTGGTTTCTAAGTACGAAGGACTTATCTACCTTTATTATTAGGAAATAGCACACTAATCCCATAATCACTGAAACAATTGTATATACCAAAGCTTTTTTGCCTTTGGTGATTTCTATGTTTTTGTCAGTGATAATCAGCTTTACAATCATGTAACTCATCGCAAAGTAGAGCGAAGAAATAAGCAAATCCGCTGTTAAAGTACTATTCAATGCACCTATTTCGATATACCATATCCCCATAATAGCAAAAATCGTAGCAATAAATATGGCAAGTAGTACCATTGGATATAGCTTTATTGTTTTCTTTAAGTTTTTAAGTTTCGATTTAAAAATATCTAACCTCATAATTTCCTCCTGCTTTTCTTAATTATATCACGACAAATATCTTAAAAATCGCTTAAAAACATTTGTTGCAATTTCGTAAACATTGCTCAAATATTTACAGAAGATTTGTGATTTTGTTCCAAATCTAATAAATACTTTTTCTTTTCTATTCCAAATTTATATCCAGTAAGCGTATTGTTTTTTCCGATCACTCTGTGACAAGGTACTAAAATCATCAAATCATTTGAGCCAACAGCTCTCCCAACTGCTCTTGCTGATGTTTTAACACTGTAGATTTCTTCGTATTTTTCTTTGATATCAGTGTATGTTGCAGTCATTCCATACGGAATTTCACATACTAATTTCAATATCTTAGTTGCATAATCTGATTTGTCGATTAATATATCGTCAAATTGCCCTGTAATCTTACCGGAAAAATAATCGTCTAAATATCTTTTGCATTTTTCAATTGTTTCATCAGTCCCCTGTTCTACAAAAAAATCTGTGAATTCGCATTTTGTTATATTTTCTCCGTCACTTTCGATAAGAATATTTCCTAATTTTGATTTGTAAATATCTCTCATATAAAAAAGCTCGGAATGCTCCGAGCCATCTCCTTTATTTTACATTTAAGCTTTTGATGAAGTTAGTAAATAATATGGACAATATAAGTGCTATTACTCCAACTCCCAAATAGATATACATGTTAAGTCCACTAAATAATTTAAATGCTGATATTAAATATTCTGAGAAGAATACATTCAAAGCAATAACTATCGCAGTAAATAATATGAATATTTTCACAGCTCCGAATTTGTACGCTAAGAATATCAATGAATTAAATGCAAGGCTACACACTGATGTGATTACAAAAACTATTGGCATGTATGACAACAATGAGCCTTTTGTAAACACCCCAATCTTGTCGTAATAAATTTCGATTTGTTTTGCATGTAAGAATCCTGATAAAATTCTCGTCAGATAAATTACTCCAATTATAATTGCAAATACCAACACGACGTTGAAAATTCTTTCAAAAATCGTAGCTTTTTTAATTTGTTTTCTATGGTAAGATGATTCAACGTTCATTCCAAAATCTTGGAAGTAATCCTTACTTGCTACCAATAAAAAGTAGAAAGTATTGAATAAAAACATAGGCACAACATATGTGAATAGTGGAAGTTTTCCAAAATCGAATTTCCATATATTAAAGTAGGAAAGTCCTCCAATGATTGCTAATATCACAACAGATACAAGAAGAGTGTAAAATGCGTATGCCAAACTATTCGACAACTTCTGTTTTAACAGTCTTTTCATAATTTCCCTCCTCAATCATTGTAATTAATTCGTCTAATGGCAATTGTTTGATTACACATCCGTTATTTTCAAGTAAAAGTCGTTCGTCTTCGTTGATTTCATCGAACATTTTGATTTCATCTTCTAATCCATCAGAGGTTCTCGTCAATATCATTTTGTAATTCATAGCAGTGATGATCTCCTTTGGTCCACGAACCACATTTGATTTTGTTAGTATGTTGTGCTTAGAATCCTTGAATTTAATGCTACCATCTTGCATCAACACCAAATAATCAAAAAATACTTCCTCCGCAATTGGAGCTGAAATCAGAATTGTGTTTCTGATTAATTCTTGACGTTTTTTCATTATATCAATGAATTCCAAAGAAAGTTTTTTGTCTACTATTTCAAAATTTTTCAGTAATACTATCTTTTTGTTCGTAGCAAGTGCTGCAGTCATAAGTACGATGTTGCAGTAATCCTCTTTCAAATCCTCTAGTCTTGCAAATTCATCAATCGCAAATCCTTTTAGCACAGAGTCCACAAATTCTTCGTCGAAATAAGGATTCAACTTCTTTTTTAATTTAAGATACTTCTTCACCTTCATTGATGAGTTATAATCTTGTAAAAATGTTGAAAATTCAACCTCATTAGTTAGTTTTGGATTCTTTAGGACGTTTTCTTTTTCTTCAAAACCATACAAGAATTCTCCATTGTATTTAGTAGTAAAAGAACCCAAAATATCAAATAATTCATCAATGTTTTTATCGTGACCTGTAAACAAATAGATGTAACCTTCTTCTATTTCAAGGCTACAATCCAAGTCTATTTTTTTTAATCTTCTTTTTTTATTTATGTTATCTATCGTATACATAAAATCTCCTATTTAAATCTCGAATGAGACAACCTACTTGCCGCAGCCGCTGCGATAGCAGCTACTATATCATCCAAAAATGTGTTAACGCAATCAGTTTTTTCTACATCTAGCTCTTTGATAATTCCGATCTTTTCCTTATCCAAATACCCAAAATTAGTAAATCCAATTGAGCCATACACATTGATTATGGACAAAGCCAACACTTCATCAATTCCATACAGTCCTTCATCTGATTCGATAATTTTTTGAATAGGATCATCGAATAATTTCTTATCACAAGCTTTGTCGATTGCAATTCCCGTTAACACGCATTGCAACACTTCTCTTTTTTCTAAAACTCTCTCTACATTTTCAGTGCACAATTGCATCGTCAAATTCGGATAATATTTTTCTTGTAAAGTGAACACTATTTTTGAAATATCTTCTATCTCAACGCCTCTTTCTTTTAATTGGCGAATCGTAATCTCTTTCAATTCTTGAATAGTATAAGGATATTCAGAAACTTTTTTTCTACCCATGTTACCTCCTAAAAATATCTCTATACTATATTTTACCCAAAATTCAAGTGTTTTACTCTAATTTGTCGGTAATTTTCTTTTAGAATATATAACTTTTACTTTATCTCCAATTTCGTTTTTGAAATCATTGTTGAGCATATAAGAATCGATAGTTTTATCATCCAATTGTATCACAACTTTTACGCTTGAGCCTTGGAACACAATATCCTTGATAATACCATCTTCTCCTTGTTCTGAAAATTTTACATCTTCTGGTCTAACGTAATATCCTTCAAAAATATTTTTATCACCGATAAAATTCAACACAAAATTATTTTTCGGATTTTTGTAGATATCTAAAGGATAGGAATGTTGTTCGATTTTACCTTTGTTCATTAAAATAATATCATCTGCTAACTCAAAAGCTTCGTTTTGGTCGTGTGTTACGAAAATCATGGTAGTTCCTAAATTTTTTTGAATATTTTTGATTAACAACCTCATGCTAACTCTTAACTTTTGATCCAAATTGCTAAGAGGTTCATCTAATAGCAAAAGTTTTGGACTCAAAACCAAAGATCTTGCAAGGGCGACTCTTTGTCTTTGTCCACCTGATAATTCGTCAATCATTTTTTTCTCGTGACCTTTTAATCCCACAAGCTCAATCATTTCGTTAACCTTGTTTTCGATAGTTGTTTTGTCTATATTTTTGAATTTTAATCCATAGGCAATATTTTTGAACACATTCATGTGGTAGAAAAGTCCGTAGGATTGAAACACAGTCGTGATGTCTCTTTTTTCAGCAGTAAGATTTGTGATATCTTCTCCATCTAGAATAATTTGTCCAGAATTTGGTTTCACAAAACCACCAATCATGTTCAAAATCGTGCTTTTACCGCAACCAGAAGGTCCCAAAATACACAGCATTTTCCCTTTTTCTAATTCAAATTCAACATTATCCACAACAGTTTTATCTTCGTAAATTTTCGTAAGGTTTTTTACACTTAAAATCATTTTTTATCTCCTATCTTTGTCGCCAAATAATATCCACCATTTACAACAAGACATATCAAAATTATTATTAGAGCAATTACAGAACCAATATTGTAATTACCACTGTTTATAACATCAAACATAACAAGTGTTAAAACTTTTTGTCCTGGATAAACCAAGAAAATAATCGAACCAATTGTCGTCATTGTCGCAGTAAACGCATTGATGAATGTAACAGTGAAGCCTTTCTTAGTTAGTGGAAGCACGATATCTTTAAATACATAAATGAAATTGGCACCCAAATCCTGTGCAGAATTGATTTCATCTTCGCTGATTGATAAAACGTGACTGTTCATAACTTTTGTCGAAAAAGGCATTTGCTTGAACAAAACATTCAACACTACAATTGCACTAGTTCCAACCAGCATCAATGGTTTGTGATTAAACGCTAACAAATAACCTAGACCGAAGAATGTTCCCGGCAAAATATAAGGCAAATTTGAAATATAATCTGAAACTTTAATTACCTTGCTCTTTTTGATTATCGAGTAATAAGCCATCAACAAGCCAATCATACTTCCAAAAAATGCACTAATCAAAGAGTACACAATACTTCTTGTTATAGTGTTTGTAATGTACGATTTGGAATTTCTGAAGTTTTCAAAAGTAAATATAAGTTCGTTGTTTTTCATTTTCGTAAATGCTGACAAAATAATTGACGCATATTGAATCACAAGCCAACTCAACAAGAACACACTGATAACGCACAAGAAATAAAACACAGCAGATTTTTTGTCAATAATTGCACTTTGTGAAGAATTAAAATTGACATTGCTTTTTCTCATAGACTTCGAATAAATGATAAACATAATAACAGAAGGAATCAAAATCATTATGTTGATAACCGCCGCAGTTTTAATATCTCCTTTGCTAATGACCGACATATATCCTTCACTGGCTAGAACGTTAAACTTACCACCTATAATTGCAGGAGTTCCAAAATCCGCAATTGAACGAATAAATGTGAGGAAAAATACAGAAATCAATGTATTTTTTAATTGTGGAATTAAAATATCGATTACTACATGATTCGTATTCGCTCCCAAATCAATTGCTGAATTGATAGAAGCTGTATCCAAATTATTAAGATAAGATATAACCATTAAACAACTCAACGACAAAAATCCCAACGTTTCCATTAATATAATTCCCGTCATTCCATAAGGATTGGTGTTTAATTTCAACAAATTGTACGTGATGAACCCTCTTCTACCGAATAAATTTATGTAAGACAAACTTGTTACAAAAGGGGGCGAAATCATCGTCACCAATAAAATTGCACTAATGATTTTTTGATGAATTTTACCACTCAAAAAGCAATACAATCCAATTATTGCAGAAAAAATAGTCGTTAAAACCGATACAATAAAACCAACAGTAATTGAATTCACAAACAGATTTTTGTTCTCTTTAAATACATTTAATATAAAATCTATTGAATTGCCTCCATCTGCAGTGAATGCTTCTTTAAATACATACAAAAATGGAAGTCCAATAAAAACGAATATGAGTAGGAAAATTATGTATTTAATAAATTTATCTAATATTTTCATAATTTACTCCATTTAAAACAAGCACCCGTTAAGGTGCTAGTAAAATGGGAGAAACCTGACAGATTTCTCCCTATTAAATTACTTATTTTTTACAAATTCTGAGAATTTATTTAAAATAGCTTCTCTCTTTTCACCAAAAGTAGACAAATCTTGTTTGATTAAGTTTTCTTTTTTCAAACCTAAATCAAGACCTTTGATTCCATCTTTAACCATTTGGTTAGAATCTTTTCCGTCTATTTCTGCTAACATTTGTAAAGATTCATCTTCTAACATGAAATCGATGAATGCTTTTGCAACTTCAGTGTTAGGTGAATTTTTGAAAATAGCTACTCCTTCTGGAACCCATGGAATACCATCTTCAGGATATACAACAGTTAAGTTGTTGTCTTTTGCTGTATCGAACGCTGATTTGTCAACTGGAATAATACCAATTCCAAATTCTCCAGCAGCTGTTTTTTCTTGAGGATCTTTTCCTCTTTTGCCGTAGAAGCTGATGTTATCATTTAATTTAGATAAATAATCCCAACCTTTTTCTTCGCCGTATTTGTCCAATAATCCTTTAACTGCTGCATAATTTGTACCAGAAATTGAAGGATCACTCATGATTACTTCGCCTTTGTATTTTGGATCTGCTAATTCATCCCAAGTTTTTGGAACTTCTAAGTTTTTAGATTTTAATACTTCGTTATTTGCTAAGAAGCCAACAACTGTGATTCCTTTTGATAACCAATAACCATCTTTGTCTTTGTAATCGTCTGGAATTTGTTTCAAAGCTTCAGATTCATATTTTTCTAACATATCGTCTGATTTAGCTTTCATGAAAGCGTCGATTCCGCCTCCAAACCATACATCAGCCATGGCTTTACCTTCGGCCTTCGCTCTTGATAAAACTTCACCACTTGACATAGATAAGAATTCTACCTTAGCTCCTGTTTTTTCAGTGAACTTGTCAAATAATTTTACGTATTTGTCGCTTGTAGCAACAACGTTCAAAGTTTTACCTTCAAACTTTTTAGCGTCGTCTGCTTTTTCTTCAGTTTTTGTAGATTCTTTTGATGTTGTTTCCTTTGAATTATCTTTTGATTGACAAGCAGTCAATGCAAAAATTAACATTAAAGAAAGACTTAACATCTTTAAAAATTTGTTTTTCATAATCCCTCCATGATTTTATTATTTTGAACACTAGATAGTATATATTACTTTGAAATATTTTACAAATATACATAATGGCTCCTAATTTTTGGAACCATTTCAGTAAAATTATTTTTCTATATATGATTTTATAAAGTAATTTCCGTCCTTATTTTCAAGAGTAAGAGTCGCATAGTTGTTTTTTAATATCAAATCATTGCCTTTGATTTCTCCTTCATTTGGATAAAAAGTGCCTATCGCAACATCGCTTACAAATGTATAATAAGCGTTGTTTTCTTTTAAATACAAGCATTTTTCTTTACTTTTAACATTGTCAGAGACAATTCCTGCATACTTCATCAACGTAGCATCTACAAGATTCTTGTCGATTTCTACAAGTGGCATAAGTTTACTTGATAATTCAAATTCAGAAAAACTATCTAGTTTTTTCAATTTTTCAAGAGTTGTTTTAAATTCATCAGAATTTTCTACCAGTGCTCTACCTGGAAAATAATTAATAAAACCATCCAAATCTATTTCTTTTGGATCGTTGTAACTTCCTGCCTTGAAGAAATTCGAAGTTATGTTTATATTTCCATCAAATTCTGATCCAGGAAATTTTTCCACAAATACTTTTTTAATTTGATTGACCTCGTCATCTGTAAGCTTTCTATCTTTTCCTGATTTTATTCCTTTGAATGCTTCTTCAAAGTAATTTCCTACCCATTTTTGTTGTTCTTCAGTTAGTTTAATATCTTCTTTTTTGGCATTATTTTTACTACAAGATGCTAGAAAAATTATCGCAAATAATAAAACAACCGAAAATTTTAAAAAGTTATGTAATCTTTTCATACATACTCCCCCTTTATTTGGTTTATTTATACCCTGATTTTTAAAATTCATAACAAAAATATCCCCTCAATATAAATTGAGAGGATACCTAAAATTTAGAAGTTTATGGGATTACTTTATGATACTTGTTAATTGATTGATTACATCTTCAGATACTGATTTTTCTCCACCAATTACATAAGATTTGTTGAATTTAGTATCTTTGATGAATTGTTCTGCGTTTTGTCCTAATTTGTCTTTGTTAGTAAGAAGGATTGCACCTTTTTGTTTTGCTGAGAATGGTGCTGCGATTAATGCGTCCGCAAAGTTTTCGCCACTTGTTACTACGACAACTTTTTTTGCTCCAGAATATTTTGCAAGAAGAATACTTGTTTCGTATCTGTCAGATCCGCCCATTCTATTAACAGCTGCATTGGAGATTTTTTTGATGTTAGCTTTTGTGATTTCAGATACTGATTTTTCTCCACCAGCTATGTTTATTAATGATGCTTTTGATGATTTGATAACATCTTCAACTGATTTGTCGATAGCGTTAACTCTTACTAAAAGTATTGGAGCTTTGTCTTTCTCAGCTGCGTTGTTAAGTGATAATGCATCTGCATAGTTTTCACCACTAGCGATTTCTAGTGTTGTTGTTTTGTCTGTGATAAGTTTAGATGCAATTTGTGCACTTGTTTTGTATCTGTCAGCTCCTGAAAGTCTGTCAACTTTGAAGTTTCTCTTTTCTAACTCTTTCTTCAACCCTTCATTTACAGATTTTTCTCCACCGATAATAGTGATTTCTTTTGCTTTTAATCTAGCAATTTCACTCATTACTTCTTTACTAATTGAGTTAGAAGATACATACAATAAGGATGCGTTGTTTGCTTTTGCAAATGGAGCAGCCGTCAAAACGTCAGAATAATTATCTTGGTTAGCTAATACGACTTTGTTAGTTCCTTCTTTGAACATTTTTTTAGAAACTTCGATAGATGTTTGTACTCTGTTTTCTCCAGAAATTCTTTGAACATTTCCATTTGTAGTGTTTGCAGTTGATTTTTCGATCTCAACTTGATCAACAACTTTTAATGAATCTGTTTCATATGTTGTGGCTACAATTGATTTGTCAGTCACTTTAACTTCTGTGAAGTTTGGTTTGTAATGTTGGTCTCTAACTGCCATGTAGTCTTTGAATTCTACTAAATCATAGTGTTTTGAACCTGATGCAGAGTTTGCAGTTAAATATAATTGTCCTTTTGGGTTTACATATTTTGATGGAACTTTACCTTCTTCTTTTGATTTGTCAGTAAAGTTTCTTTCGCTTTCAATAGCTACTCCGCCATTCATCATTCTACTTCTTGTGTAAACGTGGTCGTGACCGGATACTATTAAATCAATACCGTATTGTTTCATCAATGCTGGATATTCCGCTCTTCTTTTGATGATATCATCGTCATTAGCATGAGTTGCTGCAGAATAAATAGCGTGGTGGAAGCCAACTACTTTCCATTTGATATTTTGATTTTTTGTCATTTCAATTGCTTTTTCTATTGTAGCTTTGTGTTCAGCAGTGTTCATATTATTTGAATTCAATTGGATGAATAATGTGTTGTTGTAGACGAAATAATAATTTGAACCAGCTTCTGTTTTTCCTTCAGCTTGAATATTAGGAAGTGCAAAGTGTTGTGAATAAGAGTTTGCTCGTGAATCGTGGTTACCAATTAATGTTGCAAATGTCATTCCTTTTGCGTTTTCTCTTTCGATGTATCCACTGTATTCTAATTCTGACTTAGACGCATGTTCGTTGACTTGATCCCCTAAGCTGTATAAGAAACTCATATTAGGAACTTGTTGTTTGATAACTCCCAATGCTTTTTCCCATTTGTCTCTGTCTGCGTAGAATTTACCGGCACCAATTTGAGGGTCCCCTGCTAATACAAATGAAAAGTCTCCTTTTGATTGAGTTTTAAATTCAAAAATTTCAGATTTCTTACCATTACCATTGTAAACTCTGTACATGTATTTAGTGTTTGGTTTCAAGTTTTTGATATTTACTTGAGAGTTTGACATATCTTTAAGTTCATACAAATCTTTTAAGGCTTGATCTTTCTTATCTTTTTCGATTTTTACTTTTGCGTTTGATTTGTCATTGATATCAAATGTTGTGTTCTTGTCAGAAGTTACAGCTTTGATTTTCGTTGCATTTGAAAAATCTTTTTGATCATTTGCTTCTACGATTTCCAAATAACCTTGTTCTTTGCTCTTGCTGTACCAAGTGAAGTTTCTTTCACTTTGGTCTTTACCTATAGTCAAGATTGGAAATCTTATTTGAGATTCTTCTTGAGTTTGTGTTGCTGTTGTGCTAATATCATTTTTTCCATTAGTTTCAGCAAATGTAGTTGTGTATGTAGCTGTTGTTGCTATTGAAAATACCATACCCAATGCTAATAACGCTTTTGCCGTTTTGTTCATTAATTTTCCCCCTTATGATTATATATAATTGATGAGAATAATGATGTCACTGGCACCATTATAATCACAACGACCGTACCTATCAGCCCTTTTGTGATTTCCACTGAAAAGAAATCAGAATTTACAAGCTGATTAAAACTTACTCCGTGCGATATCAAAACCATAATCGTCACTAGAGATGATCCAATAAATGCAAACACCAAAGTGTTTACCATTGTTCCAATAATATCTTTACCTATATTCATTCCGCTTCGAAAAAGCTTCCTGCTATCCAAATCTGTATTTAATGATTTAATTTCTTTCAAAGAAGATGAAATCGACACACTAACATCCATTGAAGCACCAAGAGATGCTATGGAAACTGCAGAGAATAATAAGTTCTCAATCCTAAGTCCCCATGTTTTTCCTATCAAAATCAAAGTTTCTACATTTTCCATATTGTGTCCAGAAACATACAAAACTTTTCCAATGATTTTGACCATAATTGCCGCTATCAAAAATGAAGTCCCTATCGATATCATATTTACCAAAGTCATTTTACTGTATCCATACAACACCACTAGAGAATAGACTGCACACAAAATTACCGTTATAATCGTAACCAAAATATTATTGTATCCATTCATCAAAAGCGCCACATCAAAAAATAAAATTATGTAAATACTTACAAATAAAGCTATCGCACTTTTGAGGCCTTTTATCCCAGCAATCACAGCCAAAAATATTACAAATAATTCTATAATCACAAAAATTCTTATACTTCTATCGTAGTTGTACACGGAATAGTAATAATCATCAGTTGAACCTGAATTTTGATTTTGAATTAGAATAACATTACTTCCTTTGTGAACCTTAATGCTGTGTGTGTTCACAAGTTCGTTATCCAACTCAACAACTTTTCCAGTTTTTAAAATCTTAGCTTTAATCTTCTGAACGCCGACAGGTTTAGAATTATCCGGATAATCTAGCGATTCATCCACAACTTCCACAACCTTCGCCCTCAGATATTCCACACCCTTGTAACTAATCAAGCTTTCATTTACATCTAGCTTTCTATTCAAAAAGAAAATCCCAATCAATAGCAAGATTAAAATTACATTAACAATTTTCTTCAATATTTCATCACCAAATACATTGTACGATTAAAATATTAAATTTATGTTTTTCAAAGTTAATAAAATGTAAAATTTTGTTAAGAAAGCATTAAAAAAAGCACATCATTTGATATGCTTATAAAAACTATCCGCTTTGTATATTTTCGATGCGAAAAAAGAAGTAACCGGAACCATTATAATCACAACGCTTATTCCAATTAACGCTTTCGTAATTTCCACCGCAAAAAAATCAGAACTTACAACTCTATTAAAAGTATTTGTTCCATGCAATATAAAAATCATTATGCTCACAAGTGATGATCCAATAAATGCAAATACCAATGTATTTACCATTGTTCCTATAATATCTTTGCCAATACTCATCCCACTTTTAAATAATTTTTTGCTCGATACATCTTTATTTAGTGATTGAATTTCTCTTAGCGCAGAAGCTATCGATACACTTACATCCATTGACGCTCCCAAAGCTGAAATAGCAACGGTAGAAAATAGTAAATTTTCGATATTTAATTTCCATTCTTTTCCTATTACGAGTATCAATTCTCCGACATTTTCCAAATTATATCCTGAAATATTAAGTCCAATACTCATTAACTTAACTAAAATACTCACAAATATAAATGACACCGAAACAGAAATCATGTTAATTAAACTCATTTTCGAATAACCATATAAAATCAATGTCGAAAAAATAGTACACAAAATTACAGTTAAAATCGTAATCAAAACATTATTAAATCCATTCATTATCAATGAAATATCGAAAAACAAAATTATGTATATACTAATAACAAGTGCAACCGTGCTTTTTATTCCTCTACTTCCTACAACAAGTGCTATGAAAACTAAGAATAAAACTATCCAAAAAATCGTGCCAAAACTTCTATCGTAATTATACATCCTGTAAAAAGTTTCAGAATTATGATGAGGATTCCTGCTTTTTGCCAAAATAACCTTATCATTTTCCTTTACTAAAACACTATGGGAAGCTTCTAGTTTGTTTTCCACATCTACAATTTCTCCTGTATTTTTAATTTTTGCTTTTATGTTTTGTATTCCAACGGGCTTTGAATTGTAAGGATAATCCAATGTTTCATCAACAACGTCTACTACAATAGCTTTTACATAATCAAGTTCAATTCCATCATAGCTTACCAAATGATCGCTATTTCCCCATTTTGAATTTATTACAAAAACCACGACCAAAATTAGTCCCAAAAATATATTACAAATTTTTTTCAATTATTCACCAACTCCATTTATATATAATACTACAAAAAAATGTGTTTGATAATCGATTTCAATAAAAAAGTTCTTCAGCAATCGCCAAAGAACTTTTTCAAAAATTATTCAATTAATATTTTGCTCTTGAAGAATATTCAGTGTGAAGCAAATGATGTGCTTTTTCTGAACCAGGAGCATCCAAATACTCATTGTAAATCTTTTTGATAGATTTATTTTCGTATGATCTTCTGATTGGTTTGTCCCTGTCTTCTTTATGAATAGCATTCATTCTCTTTTCTAATTTCGAAACATTTCCTCTAAGAAGTGGTTGTCCAGCTCCACCGATGCATCCACCAGGACATGCCATGATTTCTATAATATCGTAGTGAGCTTTTCCATCTCTGATGCTTTCCAAAAGCCTTCTAGCATTTGCGAGTCCACTTGCAACAGCAACTTTAACTTCTTTTCCTAAAATTTCTATTCTGGATTCTTTAATGCCTCTCATTTCTTTAAGTTCTTTGAACTCTAATTGTTCAAGATCTTCACCTGTTAACATATTGTAAGCAGTTCTTACAGCAGCTTCTAATACACCACCACTTGATCCGAAAATCACACCAGCTCCTGATGATTCCCCTAGTGGATCGTCAAATTCAGAATCTTCTAAGCTTGGAAAATCTAATGAGTATTCCTTAATCATGTGCGCCAATTCTCTCGTACTGATTACATAATCTACATCAGAAATGTCTTCAGTTAAACCAAGTTCAGGTCTTGCTGATTCGTATTTTTTAGCAACACAAGGCATTACAGAAACTACAACGATATTTCTTGGATCAACGCCTATTTTTTCTGCAAAATACGTTTTGGCAACTGAACCAAACATTTCGTGTGGAGATTTACAAGTAGATGGAATGTTCAACATATCCGGGAAATTGTGTTCAATAAATTTAACCCAACTTGGACAACAACTTGTAAGTATTGGTAAGTTTTCTTGTTTTTTGAATCTATCCACAAATTCGTAAGCTTCTTCCATAGTTGTCAAGTCAGCGGCAAAATCTGTATCGAAAACATAATCAAATCCGATTTTTCTTAGCGCAGTTACCATTTTGCCTGTAACGACACTTCCAACTTCCATTCCAAATTCTTCTCCCAAAGCAACTCTAACTGCTGGAGCCGTTTGAACCAAAACAACTTTTTCTTCGTCATTCAATGCTTTGTAAACTTTTCTTACATTGTTTACTTCTGTCAACGCACCAGTTGGACACACTGACAAACATTGTCCGCAAAATACGCAGTTAGTGTCAATCATTGGCTTATGATATTGTGTTCCTACAACTGTTTCAAAACCTCTATCAATTGAAGTTAATGTACCAACTGATTGCACATTTGTGCACATAGTTTCGCATCTTTTACACAAAATACATTTGTTAGGGTCTCTAATAATTGAAAAAGAACTTGTATCAGGTTCGAATATTTTTCTCTCGCCTTTAAATCTTATGTCTTTTATATTCGCCAATACTGCCAAATCTTGTAATTCACAGTTACCATTTCTCTCACAAACCAAACAATCTGTTGGGTGGTTTGACAATAGAAGTTCAATATTTGTTCTTCTAGTCCTGATAACTCTTGGAGTATCAGTTCTAATTTCCATTTTATCCTTAACCAAAGTATTACATGCCGGAACTAATTTGTGATTGTGAGCTAATTCCACCATACAAACTCTGCAGTTCGCTTCTGAATTTACAAATCCCAATGAATGCATATCCAAATGGCACAAAGTAGGAATGTGTATATTTATTTTTTCGCAAGCTTGAAGTATCGTAGTTCCTTCTTTTACTTGTACATCTACATCATTAATTTTAATATTTAACATATTCCCCTCCTACATTTTTACAATTGCATGAACAGGACATGCGCTACGACAATTATCACATTTAATACAAACTGTTGTGTCGATTTCGTGCATTTCTCTTCTTTCTCCAGAAATAGCATTAACCGGACATTGCTTTTTACAAATTCCACAGCCAACACATTTTTCTGTAATTGTATATTGCAATAAATCTTTACATACTGATGCGCGACATTTTTTATCGACAATGTGTTCCTTGTATTCATCCCTGAAATATTTCATAGAACTAATAACAGGAGTTGTCGCAGTTTTTCCCAAACCGCACAAGCTTGAATCCGTAATTACAGCACACAAATCGTCAAGCAAATCCAAATCTTCTAATTCGCCTTGACCAGATGTGATTCTTTCAAGAATTTCAAGCACTCTTTTGTTACCAATTCTACATGGAGTACATTTTCCACATGATTCATCAACAGTAAATTTCATGAAGAATTTTGCAATGTCGACCATACAGTCAGTTTCATCCATTACAACCATTCCTCCTGAACCCATGATTGAACCAATTCTTGCAAGAGAAATAAAATCAACTTTTGTATCGAAAAGTTCTTCTGGAATACAACCACCAGATGGTCCACCAGTTTGAACAGCTTTTACTTTTTTGTTATCAGGAATTCCTCCACCAATATCAAAAACTATTTCGTTGATTGTCATGCCCATTGGAACTTCTACCAGTCCAGCATTATTTACCTTACCAACCAATGCGAAAACTTTTGTTCCTGGAGAATCTTCCGTACCGATTGATTTGAACCAGTCAGCTCCGTTATTAATTATCGCAGCAATATTTGCAAATGTTTCAACGTTGTTAAGTACAGTTGGTTTTCTGAACAAACCTTTTTCAGTAGTTCTGAAAACTTTCGCTTGAGGCATACCTCTTTTACCTTCAATTGATTGAATTAGTGCAGTACCTTCACCACAAACAAATGCTCCAGCTCCCAATCTAATTTTCAAATCAAAACTAAAATCAGAGCCTAATATGTTATCTCCTAAAAGATTGTATTTTTTTGCATCATCAATTGCTTTTTTCAAAGCAGCTACCGCTTTTGGATATTCTGCTCTTATGTAAACATAACCCTTGTCTGCGCCGATTGCTTTCGCACAGATAGCCATAGCTTCAATTACGCTGTGGGGGTCTCCTTCTAGAATCGATCTGTCCATGTACGCACCTGGATCGCCTTCGTCTGCGTTACAGATTACATATTTTTGATCAGATTCTACACGCATTGCACCTTCCCATTTTCTTCCTGTTGGGAAACCTGCTCCACCTCTACCTCTCAAATTAGAATCTTTTACTATGTCGATTATTTCTTGATTACTAAGTTCAAAAATGGATTTTTCTAAAGCTTTATATCCACCCATCACTATGTATTCTTCTATACTTTCAGGATTAATTATCCCGTAGTTTTTTAAAGCGATTCTAGTTTGTTTTTGGAAAAAATCACCTTTTTTAGTTATTTTTTCGCCATCAACTACAAAATTATCATCATTTTTAATTCTATCGTAAAATTTCGAAGAATTTTCTTTTATAATTTGATCAATTACATTAGTCTTTTCCATTACGACTCCTTAACATTTGATAAAATTTCAGCTACATCTTCAAGCTTAACATTTTTATACACTGTATCGTTGACAGTAACCACAGGCGCCGATGCACAATCTCCCACGCATCTCGTCTCAACTAAAGAAAAAATCAAATCATCAGTAGTGTCGCCCACTTCTATTCCCAATCTCTTGGAAAATTCATCCAACAAATTTTCAGCACCTTTTACATAACAAGCTGTACCCATGCACACAGAAATCGCGTACTTTCCTTTTGGTTTCAAGGTAAATCTTGAGTAAAAAGTGATTACACCGTAGATACTAGCTGGTGTAATATCAAATTCTTCTGAAATTTTCCCCACAACTTCTTGTGGAATATAACCGTATTTATCTTGAACTTTGTGCAAAACTTCAATCAAATCGGTCTTGTCTTTCCCCTTTAGAAAACAACTTATATCAAATTTGTTTTCGCAACAGTTACACATATTGCCCCCCTATTTATAATACTAGCTTCATCATAGCAAAGTATGCAAATGTTGTCAAACGAAATTTTATTAATCAAAAAATAAATTCTGTATAAATAAAATTTGACATTTACTTGCATTAATAATAATATAATATTGAAAATTTTTGTAAGATATTTATCTTGAAAAACGGAGAGATACAGGCTTTGGAGTTACTAGAAAAATTAAAAAACAACGACAAATTATCAATACAAGAGTTTGAATATTTGATAAAAAACAGAAATAATTTTTACGATGATTTTGCAAATGAAGCTTTAAAAATAAGAAAACATTATTACAAAACCGACGTTTATTTCAGAGCGTTGGTGGAGATAAGTTCATTCTGCAAAAATGATTGCTTTTATTGTGGACTAAGACATTCTAACAAGAACGCTCACCGCTACAGATTATCCAAAGAAGAAATACTACAGTCAGTAGACGGATCTTACCAGAGAGGCTTCAGGACATTCGTGCTTCAAGGTGGAGAAGATTCTGAAATAACCGATGAGTTTTTGATAGATTTAATTAAAGAAATCAAATCAAAATATTCTGATGCTGCTGTGACGCTTTCATTAGGTGAGAGAGATTTTTCTTCCTACGAAAAATTAAAAAACGCTGGAGCTGATAGATATTTGCTTCGTCACGAAACAAATGATGAAAATCACTATTCGAAGCTTCATCCTAAATCAATGAGTCTTGATCACAGAAAAGACTGCCTAAAAAATTTAAAAAGTCTTCACTTTCAAACTGGATGCGGAATGATGGTAGGGTCTCCTTTTCAAACTGATTTAACATTGGCAAAGGACTTGTATTTCATTCAAGAACTTCAACCGGAAATGGTTGGAATTGGTCCATTTATCCCTGCTGATAACACTCCTTTTGAAAAATATGAGCACGGTGATTTGGATTTGACATATTTTTTACTGGCTATGATTAGGTTGATTGACCACAAAGCTTTGATTCCGATTACAACAGCACTTTCCACATTGGATAAGGATTCTATTGTAAAAGGATTAGCTGTCGGTGGCAATGTTTTAATGCCTAATGTTTCTCCTGTTGAAAATAGGAAAAATTATTCGATTTACAATGATAAAAAAGATTTCGAAATTCAAATATCTGGCAATTTTGAAAAATTAAAAGAAAAAATAGAAGCACTTGGGTTTAACCCAAATATGAGTATAGGAAATTATGGTGAATAAAATGTACGATAAAAAAAGCGATAAAGCTGTTGAATTTATATCTAATGAAGAAATTTTGAGATGCTTGGACGAATCCAAAAAACAAAAACCATTGGAATTTTACATGGACATTGTCGAAAAAGCAAAAAAAGAAAAAGGATTAACTCACGAAGAGGTTGCATATTTAATTAATTGCAACAAAGATGAAGTATGGGATGAGATTTTCAAATTAGCAAACAAAATCAAAAACGATTATTATGGAAACAGAATTGTTCTTTTTGCGCCATTATACTTATCAAACTACTGCATAAACGGCTGTACATATTGTCCTTATCACGCTAAGAACAAAACTATTCCAAGAAAAAAACTTACACAAGAAGAAATAAAAAAAGAAACAATCGCTCTTATGGATATGGGACACAAAAGACTTGCTCTTGAAATGGGAGAAGACGACAGGATAAATACGATGGATTATTTGTTGGAAAGTATCAAAACTATTTATTCTATCAAACACGAAAACGGATCAATTAGACGTGTCAATGTAAACATTGCAGCTACTACTGTTGAAAACTACAGAAAATTAAAAGAAGCTGGAATTGGAACTTACATTTTATTCCAAGAAACATACAACAAAGAAAACTACGAAATTTTGCACCCAACTGGACCAAAACACAACTACGATTATCACACTGAAGCGATGGATCGTGCAATGGAAGGTGGAATTGACGATGTTGGTGTTGGTGTGTTGTTTGGCTTGGAAACATACGATTACGAACTCGTTGGGCTAATGATGCACAAGGAACATTTGGAAGAAAAGTTTGGCTTTGGCCCTCACACAATTAGCGTTCCTAGAATTTGTCCTGCTGATGATATCGACACGAACGATTTTGAAAACGCATTATCAGATGATATTTTCATAAAAATAGTTTCATTGTTGAGAATTGCGGTTCCTTACACTGGAATAATCGTCTCTACAAGAGAATCACAAAAAAGCAGAGAAAAAGCTTTGAAAGTCGGTGTCAGCCAAATTTCTGGTGGATCTCGTACATCTGTCGGTGGATATTGTGTAGAAGAAGAGGAAACTTCTCAATTTGACACATCTGACAAAAGAAGCTTGGATGAAGTTGTAAATTGGCTGTTGGATATGGGACACATTCCAAGTTTTTGTACAGCTTGTTACAGAGAAGGAAGAACTGGCGACCGATTCATGTCACTTTGTAAATCAAAACAAATCCTCAATGTCTGCGGCCCAAATGCACTACTAACATTGAAGGAATACTTGATGGATTATGCCAGTGATGAAACGAAGAAAAAAGGCGAAGAAATAATCCAAAAAGAATTAGCAAATATTCCAAATGAAAAAGTCCGCGAAAAAACTAAAGAATATTTACAGGAAATAGAAAATGGCAACAGAGATTTCAGATTCTAGCGCTCACAAATCAATGAAAAACAGAATCGTAATCGTCGGTGATACCAACGTTGGAAAGTCAACTTTAATCAACAAAATTTGCAAACAAAATGTTTCGATTACATCCAACATCAAAGGAACTACCACAGATACCGTTAAGAAAACAATAGAAATCGACGGTATTGGTGCTTGTACAGTTGTGGACACTGCTGGACTTAATGACGATACATCTCTTGGAGAAGACAGAAAATCAAAAACTCTCAATGAAATCAAGTCCGCTGATTTGATAATTTATGTGACAGACGATATGAACAAAACTCAAATTGATTTTGAAACCGATACGAACGTCAAAATAATTAAAGTTTTTAACAACAAATCGTCTGCAATGATTAAACCAAAGAACTCTGAAATTTTATCTGTAAATGCACTAACTGGAGAAAATGTCGACTTATTATTAAAAAAGATTTCAGAAAATTTAATTCCCAAATCATCATCACTAACAGATGGATTGGTGAATAATCACGACAAAATTCTTTTAGTAATGCCACAAGATAAAAGCAGTCCAACAGGAAGATTAATCCTTCCCCAATCTCAAATAATGAAAGAGCTTTTGGACAAGGAATGCTTGGTTTTAAGCACAGGACTAGAAACATTAGAGCAATCACTACAAATGATGAAAAAACCAGACCTTGTAATCACAGATTCAAAAGTTTTCAAAGAAGTAGACAAAATTTTAGACAAAAAAATAAAACTAACATCATTTTCAATACTTTTCGCAAAAAACAAAGGAGACCTCAATTATTTTATCCAATCAGTATCAGTGCTTGATAATTTGACAGATGATAAGAAAATATTGATAACTGAAGCATGTACTCACTCACCAAAAGAAGAAGACATCGGAAGAGTCAAAATCCCATCTCTAATCCGTAAAATCAATCCAAATGTTACAATTGATTTTGTGAGAGGAGAAGATTTCTTCAACGTAGCTTATAATTACGATTTGATAATTCATTGTGGTGGCTGTATGCAAAACAAAATGTACATGCAAAGCAAAACGAACTTCGCAAAATCGCACGACATACCTATGACCAATTACGGAATTGTTCTTGCGAAAATCAATAAAATATTAGACAGAATCACATATTAAAAACGAGCTGAATTAAATCAGCTCGTTACTTTATTTTACATGCATTGTTTTATTGCAATATTTTTGTACTTTTTTATCGTGACTTATAATGAACACGATTTTGTCGTCAATATCCTTAATAAAATTGGAGAAGAAATCTTCCTGTGATTCTGAATCCAAGTTGCTTGTTATTTCATCAAAAATATAAACATCGGCATCTCTCATTAGACTTCTAACGATGGATACTCTTTGTTTTTCTCCTCCCGATAAGTTTTCTCCATTTGCCAAAATTTCTGAATCCAAGTTTTTATTCTTCAACACAGGCTTCAAAACATCCATAGACAATATTTTTTCATCGATAGATTTGTCTTTGACTGTATCAACCAAAATATTTTCCCTCAAACTTGCAGGAATGATAAGTGGATTTTGTGGAACGTATGCGACTTTTTCTCTTAATTCAGCCAAAGATAATGAATTGACGTCCTTATCGTTGATAGATATTCCATCGACATCTCTGATATTCAACAGCGAACGCAGTAATGTACTCTTACCAGCACCACTTTTTGCATCTATGTATACGATATCTGAAGGATAAAATTCTTCATTAATTTCAAATTTGAACTCAGTATCCAAAATATTCACAACTGGATTTTCAAATTTAACTTTGCTTATTGTATTTTCAATTGCAACGCCATTTTTGTTTTCCAAATTATCTAAAATATTTTCCTTATAAAATCCAGAATCCACCTTCAAATTCGTTAAGTCGATATTTACTCCATTTAATGAATACAATGAGTCGAAGAATACATTGATTACCAAAGTAAACACCACAATTGAGTATAACTTAGCATTTCCAATCGTAACATTATAACTTATCCATATCAACAAAGCGTTTTGCACAAGCTCGTTAAACATTCTAATACTACTACTTGCTGCACCTGCGAATTGATTAACGCTTTTGTGTGCTTCAAAAATTTCCACGATTTTCTTGTTGATAAGATTATCAAAACCATCAAACTTGGAGTATTGTTTCAAAAAATCTGGATTGCTGTAAATATTGTTAAAATCTTGGTAGTTTTTGGAAGTAATTGCAGATAGTGATACGCATTTTTCAGATAGTTTTTTATTGATTAATTTAAATCCGAAAAATGTAAATGGTATTATCGCTAATAAAATCAAACCATAATAAATATTTTGAATAGAAACAAAAATCAAAGCTCCAATAATTATCAAAATCGAACTAACCATTGTGTTTACATCGTCAATCAAAAAACTGTAAATAGAATTAGTCAACTTAGAAATCTTCGTAATCAGTGAATTGTTTCCCAAATTAATCATAGTGTCGTATTTCACATGAAATAAATCCTGCATAAAATTATCTAAGTTTTCTGAATTCACATTCACCGCTACTTTTTCTTTTAACAAAATCAGCCCTATTTGAATAAAATAATTTAACACCATTATACCAAACAATAAGTACAAATCACTTCTTTGAATGTTGGTGATATCTCTGAAAATTTTATTACTTAAAAACGGTACGGACAACGTCGCCACAACCATAATTAAGCTCATAATCAAAGATACTGCCATAAACTTGATGTTCTTTTTAAGAATTACTTTTATCATAATGCCCTCTCTCCCTCAATTTTATAATTCTTACCCAAAGCTACAATCAATTCTATTGATTAGAAAACGCTTTACTATTATTATACTCTTCAAAAAAAAATAAACAATAGTTATAAGCTTCTCGTTGTATTTTCGGCATTTTTTACTCAAATTTTATCGAAATTTAAAAAGATTAACTTAAATCTCATAAAATGATATAATTAGAATAATATTAGGAGGAAATATGAAATTTATTAGCACTAGGGATAATTCAATAACTATCGATTCTCAAGAAGTAATCTTCAATTGTATAAATGATGATATTTACGTTCCTTTGAATTTAGATAATTTGTACGATATTGATGTGCTTAGAGATATGACATATAACGAACTTGCTATATATATTTTGAAGCATTTTTTAACTGATATTGACGAAGATTCAATATCAAGCATTGTAAATAACGCTTACGATGGAGATGAGCCTAATGTTTTTTTGAGAAAAACAAATGATAGATGTTACGTTGAACTTTTCAACAACAAAAGTCTGTCTTATAGGGATTTGTCATTGAGTATTATCTCTAAATTTATAGATATTAATTTGAATAATAATGAAGATGTGAAAAACTTATACTTGTTCACAGCTTCCACGGATATCTCTGTGTCTACGATTGAGAATTTCAAAAAGATGAACACAAAAGTTTTCGTGTTTTATCCAAATAATATCTCAGATATCGAAAAATCAAAATTATTATCCACACTTTCCGATAATGTCTGTGCAATTGGCGTAGATGGTGATTTTTATGAATGTAAAAAATTGGTGGATAGTTTGATAAATGATTCTGATATCAAAGATTTGATTGCACAAAAAGAATCGGTTATTTCTACGTGCAATTCTTTGAATATAATCAGAGTTCTCACTCAAGTTATTTATTATTTTTACAGTTATGTGACTATGGTAAAATACGGAGAGATAGAAGCTGGAAAAAGAATCAACGTAAGTATTCCTACGGAAAATTTCGGCAATATAATGGCTTGTTTCTACGCAAAAAGAATGGGACTTCCTATTAATAAAATAATTTGTGCGACAAAAAGTCCATTGTCTTTCAAAAAATTCTTGGATACGGGAGAATTTGTCTATGACGAAGTTTTCGGTGAAGAATCCACATCATTTGAAAGATTGGTCTTGGCGAATATCGAAAGATTGCTACATCATTTGATAAATAATCAAGATAGAATAAGAGAGATTTACACAGATTTTAGAGAAAAAAATAAATTCACTTTGTATCCTGAAGAACTACAAAAATTGAGTTGTATTGAAACATACAGCATGACAAGTGATGAGGTTAGTCAGAAAATTTTGAGATTATTCTTGGAATGTCAGTACCCATTGTCACCTCAAACTGCGATGGCATCTCTTGCTTACGACAAATACGTAATCGATTCTTATGATTACACTCCTTCAATAATTATGGCTACAACATCTCCGTATTCTTCTACGGAAAATGTGTTGAAATCATTCGGATACAACGAAAATCTGGATATAAATATGGCATTGGAAAAACTAAACTCCTTTATCAAATCACCTATTCCAGATAATTTACAAAACATAAAAAAAGTTGACACTAAAACTTTTAGTTCAACTGAAATCAAAGATATAGTTTACAAAAAAATAAAAGAAATGAATTAAGTAGCGTATATTTTACGCTGCTTTTTGTTTTAAATAATCAAATATCGGATATATATTAAAATAAGAGAAATTTTGAATAAAACAAGGGGGCATTATGAACAATTTTACATTTTACAATCCAGTAAGAGTACATTTTGGTAAAGGTCAAGTTACAAACCTAAAAGAAGAATTAAAAGATTACAATAAAATTTTAGTAACTTATGGTGGAGGAAGCATCAAGAAAAATGGAGTTTACGATGATGTTATGGAAAATTTGAAAGGCAAAGAAGTTTTCGAACTTTCAGGAATCACTCCAAACCCAAGAACTGACAAAGTTTATGAAGGAATTAAAATCTGCAAAGAAAATGACATTGATTTTATACTAGCTGTCGGTGGTGGCTCAACATTGGACTGCTCAAAAGCTATTGCAATGGGCGCAAAAACTGATGAAGATTTCTGGGATTATTTCTTCGAAGAAAAAAACAAACCAATAGACGCTATCAAACTTGGAACAGTAATTACAATGGCTGGAACTGGTAGTGAAATGGATGGTAGTTGTGTAATTTCAAATATAGAAAGAAAGAAAAAATACGGCTACGGACACAGATTATTGTATCCAGTATTTTCAATAATCGACCCAACATACACATATTCACTTCCAAAATATCAATTAATCAGTGGAACTTGCGATATGTTCAGCCACATAATGGAAGAATATTTTTCAGAACCAGATTATGAAAACACAACAGATAATATATCAGAAAGCTTGATGAAAACTGTAATCGACAGTATCAGAGTAGCTCTCAAAAATCCTGAAGATTACCAAGCTAGAAGCAATCTAATGTGGGCAAGTACACTTGCAATCAACGGACTTACTGCCACTGGTAAAAGCTCAGATTGGTTAAGCCACAAATTGGAACACACATTATCTGCATATTTTGATGTAACGCACGGAATGGGACTTGCAGTAGTTCATCCAAATTATTTGAAATTTGTCTACAAAAATCATTTGGAAAAATTCAGAAGCTTTGCAATCAACGTGTGGAATATAGATCCAGAAGAAAAAACAGATGAAGAATTAGCACTAGAATCAATCGTTGCACTACAAAACTTCTTTAAAGAAATCGGAGCTCCAACTACACTTCGTGAACTTGACATTCCAAAAGATAAAATCAAAGAAATGGCTGAAAACACAGCTGCATATAAAACAAGCTACTCAGATTTGTCAACATCAGACATCGAAACAATTTACAATAACGCATATTAAAACTAAAATCTGCCTTGAAACAGGCAGATTTTTTAGTGAGATAAATATAGCGATTATTTCAAATCTACATTGTTTTATGATATCATTTATTAATACGGAGGTAATAAATGAATAATAGAACTAAAGGTATTATAGCAATATTATTGTCAGCATTTGGATTTGCTCTTATGAATTTATTCATACCACTTGCTGGAGATTTGCCAACTATACAAAAAAGTTTTTTCAGAAATTTGATTGCTTTTTTGGTGGCTTTCGCAATTTTACTAAAATCGAATAAAAAAGAAGAAGTAAAAGAACTTCACGATGTTAAATCAATCCCATGGAAAACTTTGATTTTGAGAGCAAGTTTGGGTACTGCAGGAATTTTTTGTAATTATTACGCGTTGGATCATTTGTTTATTTCTGATGCATCAGTTCTCAACAAACTCGCTCCTTTTGCGACTTTGATTTTGTCTTGGATTTTTCTAAAAGAAGATTTGAGAAAGGAACACATAATTTCGATTCTGATAGCATTTGTAGGGGTTTTATTCGTTGTAAAACCTACACTACAAATCCAGGAAATTCTTCCATATTTAATAGGAATTTTGGGTGGAGTTTGTGCAGGTGGAGCTTACACTTGCGTTAGAAAATTGAACACCCTTGGAGTTAATAGTTCGTTTATCGTTGCGTTTTTCTCAGGATTTTCGTGTGTAGTATGTATTCCATTTATGATATTTAATTTTGTTCCAATGGGAACATCATCAATCCTTGCTCTTATCGGCGTTGGACTTGCAGCTCTTATCGGACAATTTGGAATAACATTGGCTTACAAATTCGCACCAGCTTCTGAAATTTCAGTGTTTGATTATTCGACGATAATTTTTACAGGTTTGTTCGGATTTTTATTCCTACATCAAATTCCTGATTATTTGAGTATAATTGGATATATTTTAATATTCAGTGGAGCTTTAATTAATTTCATAAACAATCGAAGAAAACAAAGAATGCTAATAAATGAAAAATCTGCACGAGTATAATCTCATGCAGATTTTTTTAAAAAATACATTTTTTTATTTTTTATCATATTAATAATTTCGCTATCATGCGTAATCAAAATCACTATTTTCCTTTTAAAATACAACTCATTTATCATATTCGCTATTTTGATTTTATTTTCTTCATCTAAAAAATTAGTAGGTTCATCTATTATATAAACACTCTTATCCGTATTTAATGCTAACTCTATTTGTGCTTTTTTCTTTTGTCCAGAAGAAAAATTTATTTTATCAGATAACAATCCAAAATTAGATATATTATAATCAGATGATATGTACACCATATCATAGTAGCTCTCTTTTAATATTCTTCCATTTATTAATATATCTCCATTGTATCTATCAGTATAATTCAAAATAGATTCTATCACAGTTGTTTTTCCTACACCATTATCTCCAGAAATTATATTTATATTTTTATTATCAAATTTCATAGAAATTTTTTCATTTAATACTTTCCCTTTATTACTCAAACATTCAAAATTCACCAATTCTATTTCTTTTATAATATCATAATTGTATCTTGTTTTTTTTACTTCCATAAAATTCAAAAAACTATTTATTGCTGGCTTTGCTGTTAAATATTGATTTCTTATGTCAAACAAATATTCTACTGGTGTCCAAAATCTAGACACATAAAGTTGTGTAGCATAAAAAGTACCTATTGTAATCATATTTTTATACACATAATATCCAGAAATCAAATACATAGAAATTATTACACCATTTAAAATAAAATAAATCATCATATTATTTACAAGAGATTCTAATTTATATTTTTTATTTAAGGTATTCTCATAATTTTCTAATAAAATTTTTATATCAAACATCTGCTTTTTTTTCAAAAGTCTTTCTGACTTTGTAATAGAATATTTATCTAGCAGATATCCCTTAATATCTCTATTATTCGTTAAATCCTTTTCCGAATAATCTGAAATCAAATAACCTAATTTATATGATATATATGCACCTACTGGGACTACAATTATCATAACTAATGCTAAGCTAATAGACAATTTTAACATTATTAAAAATATTGCTATCATAGTAATAATAGAAAATACAATACTAACAGGTATATCTACAATAAAGCCTTTTATTAATGTAAGATTATTTGTTATTTCTTGATTAATCCTATCTCTATTAATTGAATGTTCTTTTACTCTATATGTATCCAAATTTTCATTTACCTCTTTGAAAATATTAGATATTGCTGATGTTTCTACTTTTTTACTGAAAATATCAAATATATAAGATACAACCTGAGTTAATACAAATAAGAAAACATCTATCAGTCCAAAAATCAACATATTATTAAAATTTTTATTCATTGCATTATCTATAAACTTTTTTGCAACAAGTGGAGATACTAAAAACAAAATTTTTAATAGACCATTTATCAAACAATAAATGGCAAGGCTTTTATTTGAAACATATCTTTTTAATTTCAACATTATTTATCACCTCCAATGGGTTTTCTATGTAAACACCAAATTCATTTGACAATTCAAACAAAAAATATAATTTATTCAAATAATTTATAGATTCATAATTACAATTTATTTAAAACCCATTTTTATTTGAATATTCTTTGTACCCACATCCTCCCATACACTTGCTATATAGTGGACATTGCATGATATCGCAATTTTTTAATAATTGCTAATTTAATCCTATCATATATATTATTTAATATCAAAATCATATTTACCCGCCTTGTGATTCGTAATGTTTTATTCCTCTTCTCCACATAAAATAAATTATTATGGAAAAAATCACCATATAAATTATCTGTTCTAACAACAATAAACTCATATTGTTTGAGTTTATTATGTTTGCAGGGATATAATAAATTCCGGCAAGTGGATTGTGTTGTATAATTTCAAATTTTCCGGAGAAAAACGCTAAGGGAACTACTTCTCCTGAAAATATTGCCAGAATATACCAGAAAACATCTCTGAGACTAAGTACAGATTTTAACCAAAATGTTAGTAATCCTAAAATGCATAGCACTTGAAACATCAAACAAAATCCCAGAAACAGAGATATTATAAAATAACCAAGCGATACAAATGAAAACTTATTGAAATACAACTGAACTGCTATCCAAAAAGCTATCCCCAAAGGCATTGATATTACAACTCTTCCTAGAGATATGAAAAATCTAGTAATAGGATAATAAATTGGCTTAGTTATCAGAGTATCAATATTTCCCGAATTTATATCTTGGAATATGTAGTAAGTTTCAGCCATTGTATTTGATATTGAATTTTTCACTACCAAAATCGTCATGAAATACGCAATCACATCGTCAAAATTCATTCCAGCAATATCAGCTTGTCCTTTCATTATGAATTTCCACAAAAAATAATAAACAATGATTGTGATTGGTATGTAAAATATGGAGGAAACAAAAGAAATAAAGTATTCTTTTGAATTTAGGTATTCTATTTTCAAAGACGCTAAGTATTTTTTCATTCTAACCTCCATTTGAAGAATATCTTCTAAGTCCACGATTGTACACAATGTTTAAAATCATCAAGCTCACTGCTAAAAAAATTAATATCAGAGGAAAATGTCTAGTAGGTTTTCCACTTAAAGCTAGTGTTGGAACAAATGCTATCAATGAAACAGGAACTACATAAGTCAGAAATTTTCTCAAAAAATTCGGGAAAATTGTAGTAGGATAATTTTTTGAAAAATTAAAATTGAAAATCAAATCCCTTAATGTCGATATTTTTTCAAATCTCAAACTCAGCATAGTTATTGTTGCATAAATCGTTTGATAATAAATGTTTCCTATTATTAAAAGAATTATCATCTTTAATACAGCTACAAAAGAAATCGCGATATCAAATTTCACTACTACCAAAATTATTCCAACAATTCCAAGCACGAGTTGCTCAATGAATGCAACAAGTGGAATATTTTCTATCATTATCATAAACAAAGTATTTTGAGGGCGATACAAATACCTATCCAAACTTCCGTCACGCACCAACCACTCAAAATCTCTGAGTCCGAAAAACATTTCTTCAATAGCTGAAGATAACATCCCGACCATTGCCAACAAATATATGAAAGATTTGTCGTATCCAAAAGATTCTACATTGTCGAATAACACAACCCAAAACAAAATCGTCGACAATAATTGGAAAAGGCTGTGAAAAAATATCATGATTATTTCATTTGGATAAGCAAACATCTTTTTCAGAGCAATTCTTAGAGAACAAGCAAATAATTTCATCATTCACCTCTCAATTTAGTTTTCAAAACATCTTCCAAGCTCAATTCTTCGATGGTGAATTCGGACTTAGAAAAGTTTGAAATATCTACACTATTTAACTGATCGATTGTCAATAAAGCTGTCGCCTTCTCATTTTCGATGTCTGGATTGAAATCATTCAAATACTCAACGTATTTGGAAGATACGGTTAGTTTTCTGTACATATCCCTATCCAAAAATTTATTGCACAATCCATCATAAATCACTTCTCCATGGTTTAATACAATAATTCTTGGACAAAATTTATCGATGTTTTCTATTTCATGTGTGGTCAATATAATAGTAGAATTATATTTTTGATTTATCATATTCAAAAATTCAAATATGTTCTCTTGAACCACAACATCAAGACCAATAGTAGGCTCATCCAAAAATATCGTTCGAGGCAAATGAATCAGACTCACTGCCAATTCACACTTCATTCTCTGACCGAAAGACAATTTTCTTACAGGAGTATGTAAAAGTTGAGAAAGTCCAAGAACTTTATCGAATTCTTGTAATCTTTCCTCAAATTCTGTATCCGAAATTTCATAAACTTCTTTGAAATATTTGAATGATTCTATCACGTCAATATCGTAAAACATACACGAACGTTGTCCCATTGATACTCCAATCTCATTCAAGAATTCCTTTTTCCTATCAGACGGAGTGAATCCATTCACTTTTATGAAACCATCTGTTGGATACAAAATTCCAGTCATCATTTTAATCGTAGTAGTCTTTCCTGCTCCATTTAGCCCAATGAGTCCGACTCTTTCTCCATCTTCAATTTCAAAAGAAATCTTCTTCACTGCATTCACGATAGTTTTTTCTTTGTTTAATAAACTTTTTCTCTTAACTATTTCATAATCTTTTTTCAGGTTGTTTACTTCTATCATATTCCGCTCCATGTTTATACTTTCAAATATCATTATATATTATATCCTAAAAAAACAATTTCCTGCTACATGTTAGCAATAAAAAAAGCACGAGATTAATCGTGCAATTTTTTACATAGAAATTAGTTTTTGTTTTCTACAACGCTCCAAGTGTTATTAGAAATACTTCGATAAAAAGCAATGCGATATATGATTTTTGGAATTTTATCCTTGAACCAAATCCCACAATACAAAATATCGACCACATTTTTAAAACATTAACTGTAACCGCAGGATCACTTGCTTGTAGCACAACTTTTATGCTAAGAAATATACTTACCAATAATATTGCGAATTTAAGTACATCTCCCATTCGAAATAGCGTATCTTTTAATTTGGTGCGGTTATTAAATATTAGCTTCCCGTCTGTTGTTACTGCTTTTCCCGAAAAATAATCGTGCAAATCTCCAATAAAATAAATCAAGAAATTAATAATTAGAGAAATACAAACTTCCACATTCAGACTATTTAACACTAAATTTGTGTTTTGTGACCATAATAAATTCAAAACCACACTAATCACAGAAATAATCAATAATATACTGATAAATGCTACAGATTTTTTTATGGAAACTGCTTGGAGAGCATTTTGCATTTTTAAAATGGATTCTAACTCCGTATCCTCCTCAGAATTATTTGCAAATACAATATACGTATTATTTTCGTGTATAACTTCAGTTTTATTATTTTTCATTTCTCTTATTTTTTCATCTATATGTTCGTCCAAACGCTTACGCAAAATAGTAAAAGATTTACTTTTTTTATCTTCCATGTGACTAAACTTTAATACATCTAAAAATTCTCCCACTACACCACAAAAACTATAGCCTTTTATTGATTGTTCTTCCAAATATTTAGTCAATGCTGGTGTTTCGTAGAATTGATAGTTGTTATAAGTGTTTTTAGTTCCCATATTATTAACCTCTTTTAGTTTACATTGTAACTGGTACTAATTTCCCGTCTTCTAATTTTAAAATACAATCGCTCATGTCAATTGCTTTACTTGTCAAATGATGTGTGATTGCTATTACTGTCAAATCTTTTTTCGAAAGTATGCATTCTTCAACAATATCCACGCTATTTTTATCCAATGAGGATGTAGATTCGTCTAATAAAATACAGTCGAAGTCTTCATTTAGTAGCCTTGCAATGGCAATTCGTTGTTTTTCTCCACCTGAGATAGATTTGTCTTCGCTGGAGATTACAGTGTCAATTCCTTGTGGTTTGGAATTAATCAAAGTATTTAATCCCAATTGTTCAATGATTGTTTTATCTACAGGTCTGTTGTCAAACAAGGATATGTTATCTTTGATGCTTGCTGTGAATATTCCAGTATCTTGAGTTGCAAATCCGATTTTCGAATAGTAAGTTGAATCCTTAATATCCAAAATATTTTTATTATTAAGCTGAACTTCTCCTTCCGTTGCAATTTCTTGTTTTTGCAAAATCTTGAATATAGTTGATTTACCCGTTCCACTTTCTCCAATAATAATGTATTTTTTGCTTTTTTCAAATGTAAAATCCAAATTTTTCAAAACGTATTTGTTACTTGTTGGATATTTAAACGAAATATTGTTTAATTTCAAATTATTAAATTCAAATTCATCTTCTACTTCAACAGGTTTTTCTTCTGAGATGAAATTCATAATTTTGTTTTGGACTGGCTTTGCTGATTTAAAACTTGTCATTATATCTGTGAAGTTTAACAACGGTCCTGTCACATAAGCCATAAGTTGGCTTGATTCTATTACTTGACCAATGGTTATTCTGTCTTTAAATACTAGCCAAATTCCGACCAACATACAACCCAAATACATTGCCAATGAACTAGCAAATGATAAAACGTAAATAGTTTTGCTCAAAGTTTCCTTAGTATTTGATGCGTTACGATATTCGATGGATTTATCTTGATTAATTTTTTGAAAAATAATTTCTCTTTTGAAAAACTTAATCAAATTGAAATTGTTCACGAATTCTTGCAAACTAGACGTGTATTCATTTCTTATATTCATAAGTTCTTCTTGTCTTTTTTCGATTAATTTTTCGAAAATAAATGGAACTGCTAATTGCACCACTGAAAATATTATTATTGTAATTGCCATTATTATGTCGATTTTGACAAGCAACACTAAGGATATTACGAAATTAAGAATTTCATGATATGAAGACACAATATTCTTAAAATAATCCATCTTCAAGTCTTCCAAATCATTCAAAAACATTGATATATAATATCCACTATTTTGTTTGGATATTTTGATTAGAGATTCGTCTGTTATACTGTTGAACAAATCATTTCTAACATTGTATATACAATTATTCGTAAGTTCTACTGTGCTTTTTCGATATAATAAATCGGAAATACTTGCAAAAATTATGTACAACACAGAAATTAGAATTATTCTGGGCAAAAGTTGTTCTTCTCCATTAGTTCCTGCATCTGTTATAATTCTTAAAAGCCACGCCAAGCCAATATCAAATCCAACGGCAATAGGTGCTGTAAGAAGAGTTAGGTAGAATAATTTTTTATTTTGCGTAATATAATTGAACATTTTCATCATTCCTTTAAATTAAATATATCACTTGTTTTATGTTTATGCAATGTATTTTTTTAATATTCACAGAAATATTATTTCGCACATTTTTTTAGAATTTATGATATAATTATTTTGAGGTGAATATTATGGAAAAACATATTAAAACTTTAACACCTAACACTTTGAAAGAATCAGCTTGCAAAGGTGGTTGTGGTGAATGCCAAACATCTTGCCAATCAGCTTGCAAAACTTCTTGCACAGTTGCTAACCAAGAATGTGAAAACGAAAATAGATAATCTTGTTTACATAATGATTGAAGACTTTTAAGTAAACAATCAGATATGCGATTATTAAATTAATGCCACTCTTTTGAGTGGTTTTCGTTTTTTATTGACTTAATTCGGAATTTTCTATAAAATAGTACGGTAGCTGAAAGGAGAATTATATGATACATAAATACAAAATGAATGGCCACAACATTGTTTTAGATGTAAACGGTGGAAGTGTCCATGTTTTTGACGACATAAGTTACGATGTACTTGATTATTACAAAGATTTAAGTGCAGATGAAATAGTAGAAAAATTAGCTCAATATCCTGAAGAATCTGTCAGAGATTCTATCAAGGAAATCGGAGAATTGGAAAAAGCGAATATGCTTTTTTCATCAGATGATTATCTTCACATTGAAGATTTCAAAAAGAGAGAACCTGTATTAAAGGCAATGTGCCTTCACGTTGTTCACGATTGTAATTTGAAGTGTGAATATTGTTTTGCTTCACAAGGTGATTTTGGTGGACACAAAGCTTATATGACTGAAGAAGTCGGCAAAAAAGCTTTGAAATATTTGGTTGACAATAGCGGTTCAAGAAAATTCTTGGAAGTGGATTTCTTTGGTGGAGAACCTTTAATGGATTTCGAGCTTGTGAAGAAATTAGTGAAATACGGCAACGAAATAGCCGAGGAAAAAGGTAAGAAATTCAGATTTACAATAACTACTAATGGTGTTTTGTTAGACGATGACAAGATAGATTTTATCAACGAAAATATGCACAATGTTGTTCTTAGTCTTGACGGCAGAAAATCTGTCAACGATAATATGAGAAAAACTTTGAATGATAAGGGCTCTTACGATTTAATCGTTCCTAAATTCCAAAAGCTTATTAAAGGAAGAAAAGGAAAATATTATTATGTTAGAGGAACTTTTACTAAGAAGAATTTGGATTTTTCAGAAGATGTAAAACATTTCAAAGATTTAGGATTTGAATTGTCAAGTATTGAACCTGTTGTAGACAGCGATTATGATGATTACGCTATTACTAAGGAAGATTTGGACACTGTTTTAAATGAATACGAAAAGTTGGCAGTGGATTATGCAAAAGATCAAGTCAATGGTTCCAATTTTAAATTCTTCCATTTTATGGTGGATTTGACTCAAGGTCCTTGTGTTATTAAAAGAATGCAAGGTTGTGGAGCTGGCTGCGAATACGTTGCAGTTACTCCAGAAGGTGACATTTATCCTTGTCACCAATTTGTCGGAAATGAAAAATTCAAAATGGGCAATATTTTGGATGAAAATCTAACTTTACCAGAAGATATGCGTGAAGAATTTTTGAATTGTCATGTATTTACAAAAGAAGATTGCAAAAATTGTTGGTGCAAATTCTACTGTTCTGGTGGTTGCCATGCAAATGCGTATAATTTTAATAATGATATTTACAAACCTTATGAATTGGGTTGTGCAATGCAAAAGAAGCGTACTGAATGTGCAATTATGGTTGAAGTGGAGAAAATGTTGAATGCGTAATTTGTATGATAATCTTATAAATAGAAAAGAAAAAGTAAGCTTTCATATGCCTGGCCATAAGGGCAAGATGTTGGAAGGAATGAACGATTTTCTTGAAAATATTTTAAAGATTGATGTAACGGAATTATCTGATACAGATGATTTGTACCATGCAAATAATATTATAGCTGAGGGCAGGAATAATCTTGCCCTTTTTTCACATGCAAAATCATCAATGTATCTTGTCAATGGTTCAACCTCTGGAATAGTCGCAAGTATAATGAGCGTATTAGATGAAAACGACAAAATTTTAGTAGAGAAAAATTGCCACAAATCCGTAATCAACGGCGTAAGACTCGCTCGTGGAGAATCTGTGGAGATCGACTGTGATGGAGTGTGTGAACAAGAAGTTTTGATAGAAAATTTGAAGAAAGATTCATCTATCAAAGCAGTTCTTATAACACGCCCCAATTATTATGGGATTTATCAGCCTATCGAAAAACTTGTAACTTACTGTCACGAAAATAATATCAAGATTATAGTTGACGAAGCACACGGAACGCATTTTGCATTGGAGTATTTTGACAAAAATGCAATGCAACTAGGTTGTGATATTTCGATTAATTCGTATCACAAAACGATGCCTGCATTCACACAAACTGCTGCGATTAATTTTAACTGTGAAGATGAATTGATAGATAAAACTATGAGTAATCTACAAATGATTATGACATCTTCCCCATCATATATTTTCATGACATCAGTAGAATACGCCGTCAATTATTGCACTAAAAATGAAAGCAGATACGCTGAATTAAAAGAAATAATAGATTGGTTTTATAGTGAGATTGAAGGCTTAGATTTCATAAGTAAAGCTCCTATTCAAAAAAATTGCAAGAGAGATTTTACAAGAATTGTCCTTCAATGTGACAATCCAAATGATGTGAATGAGCATTTGATAAAAAACGGAGTTTATATTGAAATGATAGACGACAAAAATCTAGTTTTGATTTCAACGATTGCCGATGATAAAAAAGATTTCGAAATCTTGCTTGAAGCTCTTCGTTCATATGAAAAATCAGACTCTACGAAAACTTATAAAACATACGATTATTTACTAAACACAAAAATCATCAATGATATCGTGATTTATCCACCGGGAAAGATTTTCGCTAAGAAAAATTCCACAATTAATCAAGAACAAATCGATGAGCTGAACGATTTATCATCAAAGGGCGTAAATATTTTATTAAAATAGCTTGACTTTTTTATTGTAATGGTGTATTATTGTTATAGAACAGATGAGAAAGGAGATAATATGCAATTTGATGATAATAAGCCTATCTACATTCAAATCGTAGATTATTTTAAATACAAAATAATTAGGCAAGAATTAAAGTCTTCTGATAAAATTCCTTCTGTCAGAGAAACTGCGAAAGAATTGAATGTAAATCCTAACACAGTTCAACGTGCTTATGCAGAGTTGGAAAGCTGTGGAATTACTATGAGTAAACGAGGACTTGGTTCATTTGTCGATGTCGACGAAGATAAATTAAAAGCTTTGAAAAATGATATGGCACAACAATTGATAGATGATTTCTTAAATGAAATGTATCAAATGAATATGCCAAAAGAAAAACTAATGGAACTTATAGATGAAAGGTGGAAAAAATGAGCGTACTCGAAATAAAAAATTTGTCGAAAAAATACGGCAACAAACAAGCACTTAAAGATGTATCATTTACAGCCGAAAAAGGAGAGGTTATCGGACTTCTAGGTCCAAATGGTTCTGGCAAGACAACTTTAATCAAAATTTTAGCTGGAATAATAAAAAAATACGAAGGCGAAGTGAAGATTGATTCACAAAATGTTAATTACAAGACAAAAGAATTCGTAAGTTATTTGCCGGATCGTTTTTTCCTAGACCCTAACCTTACAATCGCTCAAACACAAGCATTGTTCGAAGATTTTTATTCCGATTTTGACGGAGAAAAATTCACTAGTTTTATTGAACAAATGAGTTTGGACAAGAAAATGAAAGTCAGCAATCTATCAAAAGGTATGACTGAAAAATTGAACTTGGCACTTGTGTTATCACGTCACGCTAAGCTTTTCATAATTGATGAGCCAATCGCAGGAGTTGATCCTGTAGCTCGTGAACAAATTTTGGATGCAATTATTGATAACATCGACCCTGACTCTACTCTTGTTATTACTACTCACTTGGTTAGAGATATCGAAAGAATTTTCGACAGAGTAATCATGCTCAACAAAGGTTCTGTGGAATTAAATGATAGCGTAGAAAATTTGAGATCAACTTACAACAAAGGCATTGAAGATGTGTACAAACAAATTTTTGGAGGTCACCATGCTTAAACTTTTAAAACACGATTTAAAAAACAACTTGAAATTATGCTTGATATCATTATTTGTCGGATTGTTGGGAAACAGCTTGTTATATGCATTATTTAAAAATTCAATAATCGCAAATACACAAACGATGGGATTTATCGAAATGCTTTTCTTGATTTTATGTATCCTTGCAGTTTTTGGAAGTTTCTTGGCATTGACTGTACAAATTGTCATGGTGTTCAGACGAGATTACTATTCTGACAGAGGCTATTTGATGTTCACACTTCCTGTTAAAAGCAACGACATTTTAATGAGTAAATTATTATTCGCTCTTATTTGGACAGTAATATTTGCAATATCATTTTCTTTAATAAACTTTTTGGGAATGTATTTTGTTGGTGAATCGAAATTCTTAGAAATGATTAAATTGGCATTTAATAATCCGTACTTTACGATTTCTCCATTTACATTCATCATTTTGACTTTAAACTTTATTATAAGTACATTTATAGGATATATTGTAATGTATTTCTCAATAGTTGCTACAAAATCATTGTTTCCATCAAACAAAACTGGTTACTCATGGATTATAATTATGATTGTGATTAACGTGGTTATATCCCTAATCGACCAAGAAATATTCGCAAGATTCCCTTATCTAATCTCATATGTAGGTGAAGGAATCGTAGATGCTAGCGAATTAATAACGCTAAAAAATTCAGATACAATTACAATGAACACATTCACAAAAATAATGGGAATACCAATTACAAGCACTATTATTTGGATATTGACAGGACTTGGCTTATACCAAGCATCAATTAAAATGATGGACAACTCAATAGATATTTAAACTACAAAAAGCCTCATAGTGAGGCTTTTTTTAAATTACAAATTGATATATTAGTCCTATCGTTGCGCACACGCCGATTATCTTAATGATAGAAACTTTTTTATAATACATTACAAATCCTACAAAAAATGAAATTACAGCTACAACGTTTATGTTTGACGTATTAAATGTGCCATTAAACACTGCCGATTCGAACAAATCGATAAATGCAATGAATATCAGTGCTGCAACTGCAGGTTTGATCCCTTTTAGTATATAATCCAAAAACTTTAATTCTTTTCCCGAGAAAATCAACTTAGATAACGGAAGTAGAATAATTAACGCCGGAAACACCAATCCAGTAGTTGCTACAACAGCGCCCAGCACGGAATATATTTTCATTCCAACAAATGTCGCAGAATTTATCGCTATTGGTCCTGGCGTCATTTGCGATATCGTAAGTACGTCTGTCAATTCTCTAAGACTGATCCATTGATTTTCATTTACTACAAAATTTGTGATAAGCGGAAGTGTTGCATATCCTCCACCAAATGCAAATAATCCAACTTTAAAAAACACCCAGAATAATTTAATCAAAATCATATTTGCCACCCACAATCTTTGAATACATAACTCCGATACAAGCGCATGCAAGTAAAATTATAGCAACGTTGATGTTAAACACAAATCCCATGATAAATGATAAAATCATTATTCCAATTCCCAGTGCCTTGTCTTTTTTCAAGTTTGATTTTGCCAAATCAACAACTGTCAGTAAAAGTATCGCACTGATTGCCCCACTCATACTAATGAGCATCATGTTTATAAATGGATTGTCGTGGATTTTATTGTAAATCAAACTCACGATTGAAATAATAACCAAACAAGGAAGTGTTGCTGCAAGCACACTTGCAATCGCTCCTTTTGTTTTATTGATTCTATACCCCAATAAGATTGACGTATTAATAGCCATCGCTCCTGGACAACTTTGTGCCAAGGCGATTATCTTCATCATCTCGTCGTCGTCAATTATTTTTTTGTTCTTAACAAACTCATCTCTAATTATAGGAACTATTGTATATCCTCCACCAAACGTCACGGCATTAATTTTCAGAAGAGTTTTAAATAAATCTATGTTTTTCAAAATTATCACCTAGATAATATTATCCTATACAATAAAATTTTTTTCAAATCAAAAAGCCGAATCTAAATTAATAGATTCAGCTTGAATTCTGATTTTTTAATTAGTTTGCTTTGTCGATTGATCCAAAAATTTCCATTTTTTCTTTAACTTTTGCTTTGATTGCTTCGTAGCCTGGTTTCAAAACTTTTCTTGGGTCGAATCCTTTCTTTTCTTTGTCTTTATTTTCTTCGAAATATTTTCTAGTTTCTTCTGTAAATACGATTTGACATTCAGTGTTTACATTGATTTTGGATACTCCTAGGCTGATCGCTTCTTTTATCATATCAGTTGGAATTCCTGTTCCACCATGAAGAACTAGAGGCATTTCACCGATTTCTCCTTTGATTTCTCCAAGAGCATTGAAGTCTAATCCTTTCCAGTTTTCAGGATAAACTCCATGGATATTACCAATTCCTGCTGCCAAGAAATCTATTCCTAATTCAGAAATTCTCTTACATTCATTTTTGTCGGCGATTTCTCCTTGACCGATTACTCCGTCTTCTTCGCCACCGATAGCTCCAACTTCTGCTTCAACGCTGATTCCTTTTGAGTGAGCAAGTTCAACTATTTCTTTTGTTTTTTCTATATTTTCATCAATTGGATATTTAGAACCATCAAACATTACTGACGTAAATCCTGCTTCGATACATTTTTTTGCACCTTCGAATGATCCGTGGTCTAAGTGGATTGCTACAGGAACTGTTATGTTTAATTCTTCAATCATTCCTTTAACCATTCCTACAACTGTTTTGTATCCGCCCATATATTTTCCAGCGCCTTCGCTAACTCCCAAAATAACTGGTGAGTTGTTTTCTTGTGCTGTTTCCAAAATAGCTTTAGTCCATTCTAAGTTGTTAATATTGAAATGACCTACTGCGTATTTTCCTTTTAATGCATCTTTTAACATTTTGTCTGCTGCTACTAACATAATTTCCTCCTTGAAAATTTGAAAATTTGTAAATTACAATATTATTATAACATTATTCTGCTTTTTGTTTCCACAATCCATAAATGATTGCTGAAACCAAAGATCCCACTGCTACGGATAATACGAAGAACAACGCTTTGTCTACAGATTCCATAGCTGGTAAAATGAAAATTCCTCCGTGTGGTGCAGGTGATTTTACTCCAAATGCTTGTGTAAGTCCGCCGGCGATTGCACTACCGATTACAGATGATACAATAACTCTCAATGGATCTTTTGCTGCAAAAGGAATCGCTCCTTCTGTGATAAATGATGCACCCAAAATATAGTTAGTGACTGCTGATTTCTTTTCTTTTTCGTCAAATTTATTTTTAAATAGACTAGATGCTAAAGCTATTGCAAGTGGTGCAACCATTCCTCCAGCCATTGTAGCTGCCATAAAAGCACCATTACCAGTATCTGTGAATACTCCTATTGAGAAAGTGTAACTTGCTTTGTTAACAGGACCTCCCATGTCCACACTCATCATCGCTCCAAGCAATGCTCCAAGTAAAATTGAGTTTGTAGTTCCCATGTTTGCCAAAAATCCGTTGATTGCTTTGTTAATTGTAGTAAACACTGGAGATATTACGAAAATCATACCCAAAGATGTTAATAGCAATCCAAATACCGGGAAGATTAGCATTGGTTTAGTTCCTTCTAATGATTTTGGAAGATTTCTAGTAATTTTCTTCAAGAATAAAATTACATAACCTGCTAAGAAACCACCTAAAAGTCCTCCCAAAAATCCTGCGCCTTGTCCTGCAATGAAACCTGCAACCATACCAGGCATTAACGCCGGTCTATCGCCAATACTCATAGCAATGTATCCTGCCAAAATTGGAATCAAAAATCCAAACGCAGCTTGGCCACCTACGGAGAATAAATTATAAATTGGTGAAGTGTCTGAGAAAAATCTTTCAACCAAGAATGACAACGCCAATAAAATTCCGCCGCCAACTACAAATGGTAACATATGACTAACGCCATTCATAATATCTTGGTATAATTTTGATTTCCAATTTGTCGTTTCTTCTTCAACTTCTTTTGACTCCGATTCATCTGCATGATAAATCTTCGCTTTTCCGTCTACTATTTTTTCAATCAAATCTTTTGGATTTCTAATTGCATCGGAAACAGGACATTCAATTACATTCTTGCCGTTAAAACGTGCTGTTTCTACTTTTCTATCAGCAGCAATTATAATTCCAGTAGATTTTTCGATATCAGCAGCGCTTAATTTGTTCTTAACACCATCAGATCCGTTTGTTTCTACCTTGATGTCAACTCCCATTTTAGATGCTTGTTCCTTCAAAGCTTCTTCTGCCATATAAGTGTGTGCAATTCCCGTTGGACATGCAGTTACAGCTAAGACGAATGGCTTTTCTGTATAAATCGAGCTAGTTTCTACTGGTGCTACTTTCGGCTCAGATTCTTCTGAATAATCATCAATAGTTTTGTAAACATCTTCTGGAGATTCTGATGCTTTTAATCTGTCAATAAATCCTTCTTTTAATAAAAGCTTGGACAGTTTCGCCAAAGTTTCAATGTGCATTTGGTTTTGTCCTTCAGTTGCTGCAATCATGAAAAATATATAAGTATCTTCTCCATCTAATGCTTCATAATCCACGCCAGTTGTACTTCTAGCAAATACAATCGCAGGTTTATTCACTGCTGATGTTTTTGCATGAGGCATAGCAACACCTTCTCCAAGACCTGTCGAAGATTCCAACTCTCTTTTCATAATTTCAGATCTAAATTTTAGTACATCATTAATAACATTGTCTTCGTACAATTTTTCGATCATTTCATCTATAACATCTTTTTTAGTAGTAGATTTAAGATTCATGATCATTAGATCTTTTGAAAGCAAATCTTTAATTTCCATTATTTTCCCCCATATTTATTATTTTTAATTTGCCAAAAATTTCATTTATTTGATCCTTTTCTCCCATATCATATGAGAAAACAGTCGCAGTCGCACTAGCCACAGCCATTTTGAACATATTTTCTTCACTCATTTCATTCATATAAGCGTAGATAAATCCTGCAACCATACTATCTCCAGCGCCAACACTGTTGATAACTTCTCCTTTTACAATTGGAATGTAAAATGAATTATTTGCACTCACAAAAATCGCACCATCACTTCCCAAAGAACATATCACATGCTCTGCTTTTGGAATCATGGTCGATTTTATATACGAAATTATTTCTTCTTTTGAATTAAACTTGTCTCCGTAAATTTCTTCTAATTCTGCTTGGTTGGGTTTTAGCAACAAAGGATTATAATCCAAGCTTTTCAATAACACATCACCAGTTGTATCCAATGTGAATCTAGTATTCGGAGATAATTTTTTTATCATTTCCACATAAATATCTTTGTCCATATTCTTAGCTACAGATCCGGAAAAAGATACTATTCCACCATCAATTCCAGAAAGTTTTTCATAGAAGTCTTCTAATTCTTGTTGTGAAATGTCAGGACCTGGAGCATTGATTTCTGTCTCAGAATTCAGTTTCAGTTTTACATTTATCCTGTTGTTATCCTCAATCTTAGTAAAATCGTGGAGAATTCCAAGCTCATCTAATAATTTTTCAATGTAATCTCCTGTAAATCCTCCCAAAAACCCAATATTTTGGGTTTCTACTTCCAAATTATGTAGCAACTTGCTAACCATAATTCCTTTACCACCAGCGTAAAGTTCGATGACTTTCGCCCTGTTTGTTTCTCCAAATTCAAAATCATCCAATCGCATTATGTAATCAATCGAAGGATTTAATGTCACTGTATATATCATATAATCACCATATTATATATACCCATTTGACACATCAATAAAAAAATAAGACAATATATTTGGTGATAAAATGAAATACGTTAAAAATGTTTCGAAAATTGGAAATTTAGACGAATTTACTCATGTGATTTTGGTTAGCAAATCTCCAAGAAGAAACGAATTATTGAAAAATATTTGTGAATTTGAAAGCACATCTACAGATATTGATGAAAGAAAAATTGAAAAGTTAGCATATGAAAAATACAAAGACCGTGAAACTATAGAAAAACTTGCACTTGTTTGCTGTGAAATATCCAAAGCAAAAATTCTTCCATTAGAATTAAAAGAAGACACGCTATACATTTCTTCTGACACAATCGTAATTAATGACGGTAAAATTTTGAACAAGCCACAAGATTATGACCAAGTATTAGATATGCTAACATCCTATCTCGGAAAAGTTCACAAAGTTGTGACATCTGTTTGTTTGAAATCAAAAAATTACGAAGAAATATTCTACACTTTCAGTAATGTAAAATTTTCAGAAAAAACAGATAAAAATATCCAATTAATCAAAAAATATATCGACCAAGGCAACGTTTACGACAAAGCTGGTGCGTACGGAATTCAAGATTTAAATCCAGTTCTTATAGAATATATCGAAGGTGATTTGAACACAATTATAGGCCTTCCTGTCAGCGAAATTAACAAAAGACTCAACCAAGATTAATCTTCTAGGTTGAGTCTTTCTTCCCATATATTTCTCTGTTCAACTATGAAACTTCTCATATCGTCATCAAATTTAATCTTTTCAATTAATTCATCAAATGTTTCCCTGTCCAAAATATCGAATCTTTTATATTCTCTAAAACGTTTCAATATATGTATTATTACAGCTTTTTCTTCTAAATCCTCATAATAAACCCCATAGCTCTTTTTTGTTCTTGAAAACAAATAAATATTAACATAATCCGTTAATTCTTTGTGTCGCATCAATGTTCCTGGAATTAATTTACAATGCATCTCTTTTCTTAGCTTATTTCTATTACTATTTTTAGATTTTATATCCATCTTAAATTCTTCAATCGATTTTATTGATTCACTTGTGGCTTGATTAATAATATTTTGATACAAATCAGAATTTAATTTTTCAAAGCTAGATACATCTACATAGTAACTCTTATTGTAAGCATATACTTTCTTTCTGTAATCTGTATTCCTTGATTTATCTGGATATAATGAATGTGCATATACATCATTCTTAAAACTGGAGTATATGTAAAATAAATTATCACCATCAGCCACAATATCACCTTTATCAAGATTGAATTTTCTGTTCATTCTCATTGCTCTTAAATGATTATTTTTACGTATAGTCAATACTTTTTCTAATCTATCTAAGTCAGAATCATTCGGTCTTTGGAAAAACCAGCCTATATTTCTTATTTCAATATGCTTTACTTTTGACAAATTGTAATATGAATTAGTCCAAGAATCTAACTTTCTGCCGCGAATATAACAATCTTCATTAATAGATTTATAAATACCAAAATATTTATAATTGGTTAAACATTTAGGCCTAACATGGCTTGATGGATATCCCAGCAAATAATTATCTCTCTTCTCTATAATAATATAAGGTCTTTGCTCGTGGCCTGGTTTAACATCGTACAAGTTTGAATCACTCATAGGCATTTCACAAAAAATCACATCGCCGACTTTAGCATTTTCGAAAATCTCTTTTTGCTCTTCTGTATAATTTTTCCCACTTTTTATTATTTGAACAAGCCTATTGCATTTCCTTTTTATAACATATTTAAACTTATTAAAATTCATATCATTCTCCTTTATTCATTATAACAAAATCAATGATATAATGAAATTGGAGGTTATATTATGCAAAATGTTTTAATTAGCGCTTGTTTATTAGGAATTGATTGCAAATACAATGGATCTAACAACAAATTAGACGATGAAATTATTAATTCGCTCAAAGAAAAATACAATTTAATTCCAGTGTGCCCAGAAATTATGGGTGGAATGCCAACTCCAAGAAATCCTGTTGAGATTCGTGATGGGAAAGTTTTTGATTATGACGGAGAAGAATTTACAAAAGAATTTGAAAAAGGAAGCAAAGAAGTCGTTAAACTTGCGAAGTTATACAATCCTACAATTGCAATCTTAAAAGAAAATTCTCCATCATGTGGATCGAATTACATTTACGATGGAACTTTCAATCATCAAAAAATAAAAGGCATGGGGATTGCTGCTCACAAACTTTCAAAAGAAAATATAAAATTATTTAGTGAAGAAAATGTTAAAATATTACTGTAAAATATAAAAATATTACTATTTGTTTGATTTTTTTACTTTGATAATCATTTTTAGTTGACAAATTGAAAAACCGTAGTATAATGATAATAGATATCAATTTATATCAAACAAACCCCTTGTAAGATAAAATTGTACTTAAGAATCACGGCTCCCCCTAAAGCCGTGATTTTTTTCATGAAAAAAGCTACGCAAAATTTTTGCGTAGCTTTATGCTATATTAGTCCAAGTGCAAATTGCATTGCTATTGAAACTATAGTGATTCCAATCCAGCAACAAAACCCAAGTAGGATTGGTTTGCCACCTGTTTTTATTAATTTTACAATATCTGTTTTAAATCCAATTGCAGCCATTGCCATTACAATGAAAAATTTAGACAATTCTTTTAATGGATTAAAAACTTTCGCATCTACTCCCATTTTCAAAGCAACTGTAGTTATAATACTTGCAAGAACGAAATACAAAATGAACATAGGAAATATTTTTTTGAGTTCAACTTTTTCTGATTGTTCTTGTTTTTTAGTTCTCAAATACGACAATACCAAAGTAATTGGAATAATCGCTAATGTTCTAGTCAATTTTACAGTAACAGCTTTGTCCAATGTTTGTGTTCCCAAATTGTACAATCCATCCCAAGTTGCAGCTGCAGCTGTTACTGATGATGTATCATTAACCGCAGTTCCTGCAAAAATTCCGAACGCTTCTCCAGAATGAGTGGAAAATCCAATTACGCTTCCCAACAACGGAAAAATCAAAGCCGCAATTACATTGAAGAAAAATATTACAGAAATTGCCTGTGCAACATCTTCATCATCAGCTTCTATTACTGGAGCAGTCGCTGCAATTGCAGATCCACCGCAAATTGATGATCCAACTCCTACTAATATCGCAATGTTTTTCGCAATATTCATTTTCTTTGCAAGTACGTAAGAAATAATTAAAGATGTGGAAATAGTTAGTATAATTATTGGCAATGATTGTTTTCCAGTTTCCATTACAACCGCCAAATTCATTCCAAATCCAAGTAAAATTACTGCATATTGCAATATTTTTTTCGATGCAAATTTCATTCCGATTTCAAATTGTGATTTGTCTTTAATAATGTATCCCATAACAATCCCAACCAAAATAGCTAGGACTGCCCCACCAATTACAGGAAATTTTTTCCCTAAAAAGTGGCAAGGAATAGCTATTAAAAGACACAGCAATAATCCTTTATAATTTTTATTTAACCAATTCATAATTCCTCCAAAATTTTAATTACTTATATATTTTAACTCAAAAAATATTAATGTAAAGTATCACAAAAAAACACCACGATAAATTATTTACCGTGATGTTTGATTTATTCTTGAACTAACAAATAGTCGCTGTCAATATTTTTAACATACAATACTTCGTCAAATTTTTCCTTGATAAATGGATTAACGTCCTTAGCACAGTAGATTGATCCATTGAATCTCAAAATGAAATCTTCAAGCAAAATATTTCCCGTATTTTCGTCCAAATTTTCAAATAAATTAACCACCATATTAAATTCAGAATCTTGATTGATTATTCTCTTGTATCTAATCAAATTCTTGTCCCTATCACTGTATTCAGAATACCTTTGTTTTGAAGTCAATTCTTCATCGAATATGCTTAATAACGGTGGAATTTTTTTATCAGCAAATGAATTGAACAATGTAACATTGTTTCTAAAATCAGTGTCGAAAATATAACTTTCATCGTAAGTGACAAGCATGTTTGATGACAAATCAAACTCCTCTATAGGCTCGTTATTGACTAAAATCATTCCGCTTTGTGGAGATAATGTTTGAATGAATGATTTGGCTAGTAAATTTACAACTTCTTCATTATCACAAATAATTAAGTATTTTTTGTCAGTATAAAATGTGTAGTTGATCTTAACTTTAACATTTGAAGAATACAATTTTACATCTCTGAACTCAATGTCTTTTATGTGGTCTATGATTTTATCTGATTTTTCTTGATTGCCAAAAATTTCTTCCATTTCAAAAACTTTATCTTCAGATTGCACAATCATGGATCTTTCTTTTACGATTTTTTTAATCATGTGATACAACAACATTATAGAGCTTATAAGTATTATAATTTCACCAGTTTTTATTTCTGGTGATTTGATAATGTAAATCAAACTGATTATAAAATACAATCCAATAAACAATAATTTTAGGTTGTATTTCGTGAGTTCTTCCTTATCAAGATCCATAACTTTTTCTGATATGTCTTCAATTAGTTTGCTGTGTACAACTTCAAGCGCTTTGTTTGCTTTTGAGTTGATAACTTTCTTGGAGTTTAACATATCATCTAGAAAATACACGTATTTTTTTCTTAAATTGGATGTATTTGTTTTCTTTTCTATTATTGATTTGTCGATTCTCACATTGATTAAACTGAAAATCAACACTCCAACTGTTATAATTGACACCGGAACAAATGATACGCAAAAACCCACCGTAAGCATTACCACAATTAGTAAAATAACATCAGAAATCAATTCTAATGTAGGAATAATATAATATTCTTTTAAATAAAGCGATGTCGATGTTATATCATTCGAAAAAGTTTTTTCCTTTTGATCTATTTCATAAAAATTTTGTGATATTACATTATGAAACAAATCTTGTTTAAACCCTTCTACAAAAGAAAGTCCCATGTTGTAAATCGTCCTGTCCTTGAGATAATTTATTCCAGCGAACAAAATCAATGATGCACTAATTACAATAAGTGAGAAGGTCTTATTTTGAACTTCAAATAATCTTTTCGTAAATACTATCGCCACCACTAAAAAACACGACAACAAAATTGTCAGTAAAATTTGCATTAGCAAATTGATTTTCTCTCTAAAAATGTACTTATTCATATATTCCCTCTTATAATACAAAATAGAGCTTTCGCCCTATTTTGCATTACTCATCTTCTTTTTTCTCCAATGATTTAAATACATTGCCCGCATTGTATGAACTTCTTACGAATGGACCGCTTTCAACGTGTTTAATTCCGATTGATTCTCCGTATTGTTTGTATTCTTCAAATTCTTCTGGAGTAACGTATCTGTCTAACTTTGCATGTTCTAATGTAGGCATTAAATATTGTCCAATTGTAACTATATCTACTTTTAATTCGTTTAACTTGTCCAACATTTGATGAACTTCTTCATTTGTTTCTCCAAGTCCAACCATAAATCCAGATTTAGTTACAAGTCCTTTTTCTTTTGCATATCTTAAAACTTCAAAAGAATTGTCCAAGTTACCTTGAGGTCTCATTTCTTTGAAGATAGAACGAACTGTTTCAACGTTGTGATTTAATACATCTGGTCTTTCATCAAAAACAATATCCAATAATTCATGCTTTGCGTGCATATCAGGAATCAAAACTTCTACTAATGTTCCTTCATTGTATTTTCTAATTTCCTTGATAACATTTTTGAATTGAGTTGCACCTTCGTCTTTTAAGTCATCTCTGTCAACTGAAGTAATAACAGCATATTTCAACCCTAATTTTTGCACAACTTTTGCAACATTTTCAGGTTCCTTTTCATCAACAGCTCTTCCTCTTCCAGTAGTTACGTTGCAATATCTACAGTTTCTAGTACAAATATCTCCTAAAATCATAAATGTAGCTGTACGTGATTCGTAGCATTTCATTCTGTTAGGACAATTTGCTTCCTTGCAAACTGTGTTCAATTCAAATCCATCTACTAAACTTTCTACTTCGTGAAGGTTTTGGCTACCTTCGATTTTTACTCTCATCCATTTTGGTTTTCTAATCAAATATATCACCTAAAAACACTTTCTCATCCATTCCAACAATGTATTCCCCGATATTAACATCATTTAATACACTGTGGAAACCGTCTATTGTCATAGCCTTTCCAACAAACATATCGCAAAATTCTGAAATATCTTTGTTTGAAAAGAAATCCCCTTCTATTTTAAAACTATCAATCAAATTATCCTTGATGTTGTAGCTATACTCCACAACTCCAAACTTGTGTTTTCTTTGATAATTTGCAGTAGTTTCTCCTTTTGAGTAAATAAATTCTTCATTTTTAAATAAATCGATGTATTTATTCACTTCTTCTTTTTCAGAATCGTTAAGCACGTATTCTTCTAAGTTATTATCTTCAATGATACCGTTTTTAATTTTATTGAAAAACTCATCGTATTCCATATCAATCATATCATTAATAGTTGTGATTCTGGATTCTACCGATTTGATGGCTTTTCCTTCGAATTTTATTTTTTGAGGAGTAAGTGAATGCATCATTTTTTCGACACCAATATCGAAAAGAATTGTACCATGATGAACAACCATGCTGTTTTTCATATATTGTGCGTTGCCACTTATTTTCTTACCGTCAATCAAAATATCATTTCTACCGCTGAATTCTGGATTAAGTCCTATTTTTTTCATTTGATTGATTATCATATTAGCGAAATGTTTGAAGTCATTTGCGTAGTTTTGACTTTCAATAAAAGTGTATTGCATATTTTTTTCATCAGTATATATGCAACCACCGCCAGATAACCTACGAACTAGATTAATCCCATTTTCTTCAGTGTATTTCAAGTTAACTTCTCTGTAAATATTTTGATTCTTACCTAGTAAGATTGAATCCTTGTTTCTCCACAAAATAAAAACTGGAATGTTATGCTTTGCGAAAAAATATTCAACCGCAAAATTGTAATACGGATCTACGCTGTCATTATTAAAATAATATTTCATTTTCCCCTCTAAATATCGTATAAATTTAAACCTGTTACAGAATCTTTGAATCTATCAACCTTTTCATCTATTTTATTAATTATAATCTCACAAGTTGCTGATATGATAGCCTCGTTCAAATGTCCGCCGTGAACATTCAAATTCTCATCTGCAAATGTAATATGCATGTGCAAATAAGGTTTGTCATTCATAGTAGAGATATTTCCAAGGATGCTCGTGATTTCCATCTCTCCTGTAAAATTTTTCTTAGTGTATTCTTGTTTTTCTACACTGTATAATCCCACAGTTATATTATCGCTGGCGCCAATTCCTGAAATAGAACCATTTTTTAGTTGAAGTTTTTCAACTAATTCGAATAATTTTTCTACAACGTCTTCGCCCTTTTCAATTCGGACTAAAACATTATCATAATATTCTCTATATTTCAAATCATTAACCTCCTGTAAAGTTCATACAATCTAATTATACATTTAATTTCTTTTTGTTTCAATTTTAAAAACTTGTGATTGATTTCATTTTTCCGAAAATAAAATTTTATACTATAATAGAAGTAAGAATTAAAAGGTGGAAAATATGAAAACAAAACAAGATACAAAAACAATTGTAAAATTCAGAGCAAATGGAGATATGGGAAATTTTTACGGACTTCTACACGGAGGAGAATTATTCAAAATGATGGACACAATCGCAGGTGTGTGCACGAGAAGATTTTGTTCTAATAAAACATTGACCAAAGCTGTAAATAATTTGACATTTAATGCTCCAACAAAATTAGGTGAAATCATAAAAATCACAGCAATTATAGATTACGTTGGCAAAACGAGCATGGAATGTTTCGTTCGTGCAAAAGTAGAAGGAACTGATATCATAAAAGCTTCGGGATATTTCACAATGGTAAGTGTAAACGAAGACGGAGAATCTGAAATGGTAAATGAAACAATAGAATATGTAACAGATGAGGATAAAATGTATCGTGATTTAGCGATTGAAAGAAGGAAAATTTACAAGGAAGTAAATTTGCTTCAACAAAATTATAAACTATGAAAAAAGAAATCAAACTTTCTGTCAGAGATTTGGTTGAATACACTGAACGAAGCGGCGATATAGACGATAGATTCAGAAATGTGTTCGACAGAGCAAAAGAAGGCCAGAAAATCCACAAAATGATTCAAAAAGAATACGATATTGGATTTTTGCCGGAAGTTACTCTCAAAAACACTACCCTCTACAAATCGGTAAATTACATCGTGGAAGGTAGAGCTGACGGAATAGGAATTAAAAATGGCAAAACGTTAATAGATGAAATAAAATCGACTACTCGTGATTTGGAAGAATTGGAATACAATTCCAACAAATATCACTGGGCACAAGTAAAATGCTACGGGTATTTTTATGCTTTGGACAACGACTTGGAAGATATTGATTTGCAGCTAACTTATTATCAAACTGATACCAAGAAAATAAAATTTATCAGACAAAATTTTACTTTTGAAGAATTAAAAGAATTTTATTTTTCATTGTTAGAAAAATACTCCGTATTCACCGAGTTAATCACACAACACATAAAGAATCGTAACGAATCCATTCATAACTTGTTATTTCCATATCCTGCATTTAGAGCTGGTCAGAAGTATTTGAGCCAAAACGTGTATTCTGCAACCAAACAGGGTGTGGATTTGATGGTGGAAGCTGCAACAGGAATTGGCAAGACTATCTCCACGCTTTTCCCTTCAATTAAAGCTATGGGAGAAGATTTGACGGACAAGATTTTTTATTTGACTGCAAAGTCTACGCTAAAAAAAGCTTGTAACGACCAGTTGTATTTAATGAAACAAAAAGGTTTGATAATAAAATCAGTCGAGATAATCGCAAAGAACAAGGTCTGTATCAATAATGAAGTTAAATGTAATCCAAATGATTGTGAATTTGCAAAAGGTCACTACGACAGGGTGAACAAATGCATTCTCGATATGCTTGAAAACGAAGATATTATAGTGGAAGAAATCATTAAAAAATACGCATTCAAATACAGAGTTTGTCCATTGGAATTGGAGCTTGATTTGTCCAATTTCTGTGACATTGTGATTTGTGATTACAATTACGTTTTTGATCCGGTAGTATATCTTAAAAGATTTTTCGAAGTTCCTTATTTGAGAATGTCGCTTTTGGTTGATGAGGCTCATAATTTGGTGAGTCGAGGACGTGATATGTATTCGTATTCATTGAGTTTCAACCAGCTTATGGACTGTTGTGATGAACTTTTAGATGATAAAAAAGAACTCAAAATCAAACGCAACTTGAAGAAACTAGCAAAACAAATCAAAGATGAATCTTTGGGAAAACCAGTCAACACATACAAGGATTTGTCAGTAGATTTGATTGATTATTGTGTACGTTGCAAAGAATCCATGACGAAATTCTTGGTCGAAGAAAAGGACAAACCATACTACGACAAAGTATTGGATGTGTATTTTGAAATCAATAAATTTTTGAAAATTTCTGATTTTTACGACGATTCTTTCGTCACTTTGATAAAATCTGAAAATGATGATGTTATTTACAACATCATGTGCTTGAACACACACAATATTTTTAAAAATCTTTTGAAAAAATGTAAATCCAACGTATTTTTCTCAGCGACACTGTCTCCTATGACCTACTTCGCAGATGTGTTGGGTTTGGAAAAATTCTACAACATAAGATTGGAATCTCCTTTCCCAAAAGAGAATTTGAAAGTAAATCACATCAACATTTCAACTAGATTCAAAGACCGCGAAGATACGAAATATAAAATTGCAGAAATCCTTCGAAAAATCAACGAAAAGCCTGGAAACAAGCTCATATTCTTCCCTTCTTATTCGTACTTGGAATCTGTGTATGAGATTTGTGGTTTCGATATTTTAACACAAGAACGAACGCTAACTGATATGGAAAGGTTGGAATTTTTGTCCCAATTTACAACAACTTCAACCATAATGGCTTTTTGTGTTTTGGGTGGAGTGTTCAGCGAAGGCGTGGATTTGAGTGGCGACAGATTGAATACTGTAGGGATAATTTCAGTCGGACTTCCCGGAATTAGCGTAGAAAATGATTTGATTAAAAAATATTTCGACGAAAATGGAAAAAACGGATTCGATTACGCTTATGTGTATCCAGGAATGAACAAGGTACACCAAGCTGGTGGAAGACTTATTAGAACAAACACCGATACTGGAGAATTATTTTTGATTGACGATAGGTTTGATTCATATCCTTACAAATCACTTCTTCCGAATAGCTGGAAATAATTTTTCTGAGAAAAATACAACACAATATGGTAAAATTAACTTAATCCCAATGGGAAATTTAAAAATGAAGGTGAAATTATGTCAGAACAAATAGAATTTAGATTTGATACACAATTATTAATAGCAGGAGAAAACTTATCAAGCGATACAATTAGTGAATATATTACAGAACATTTCAAAGGAGATTGCCTTTTGGTTGTAGGTGGCGATGATTTGATTAAAATTCATTTCCATACTAATGAACCTTGGCAAGTATTGGAATACGGACAATCAATCGGAGATATTCACGATATCGTCGTAGAAAATATGCAAAGACAAGCAGACGGTCTACAAGGATAATGAAAAAAATTTTAGAGGCAAAAGTAGAATACAATGTGTTTCCTAACAAGGGAATTTGCAAAATAGACGATAATTTGTATTCTATAAAGAACACAATTCAAGGACAAACAATCTCTTTTCAACGAAAAAGAAAGAAAAAGGGATTTATTGAGGGAAAACTAGTTGAAAGACTAGAAAACTCCCCTCTTGAAACTATTGAAGGTTGTCCTGTAAATGAAAGATGCGGCGGTTGTATTTATCAAAAATTAGAGTATGATGTGGAGTGTGATTTGAAGAAAAAAACACTCACTGAATTGTACAAAGATATTTACGATGAGGATATTAATTTTCATCCATCGCCTATTTTACAAGGCTACAGAAACAAAATGGAATACACTTTTGGAGATAGCGTCAAAGGTGGTCCACTTGTTTTAGGACTTCACACTAAAAACAAATTCTACGAAATAACAGACACTGTAGATTGCAATATCATTGATGAAGGCTTCAACAAAATCAGACAAGCTGTTCAAGAATATTTTCGTGACAAAAATTACGAATTTTTCAAAAAAATAAAACATACTGGACTTTTGAGACACTTCATAATCAGAAAAACTTTCAGTGAAGATGAGTACATGATTAATTTGGTAACGACAAGTGATGAGTTTGATGTGAATGATTTCGTTGAATTTGCAAAGCAAATCGACAACAGAATCGTGTCTATTTATCACACAATTAACGATAATATTTCAGACGCAGTAATAGTCGACAAATTGGAATTGTTGTACGGCAAAGAATATTTGACAGAAAAAATAAATGGCTTGGAATTTAGAATATCTCCATTTTCCTTCTTCCAACCAAATCCAGCACAAGCAGAACAAATTTATAACAGAGCATTGGAATTAGCTGGAGATTTGTCAGGAAAAAACGTCTACGATTTGTACTGTGGAACTGGTACCATCGCACAAATTTTTGCAAAAAAAGCTGAAAGTGTAATCGGAGTCGAAATAATTGCTGAAGCAGTCGAAAAAGCACAAGAAAACGCAGAACTAAATGGATTGACTAACACAAAGTTCATCTGCGATGATTGCTTGAATTTTATGGAAAAAGTTGAGAAAAAAGACGTAGTAGTCCTCGATCCACCACGAGATGGAATTCATCCAAAAGCAATCGATAGATTAATCGACATCAATCCAGATAAATTCATCTACATTTCTTGCAATCCGATAACACAAAGAATGGATTTGGACAAATTTATCGAAAAAGGATATAAAATTAAGTCATTAGAGTTTTTCGATCAGTTTCCAAGGACTTACCACTGCGAAGCTGTTGCGTTGCTATCAAGAAAATAAGAACATAGGATATTTTTACTTTATTTAGAAATTTGGAGGAAATAATGATAAAGAAAATAGGAGTTGTGAGCTTATCCAGTGGTGTTTTGGGAGAAAGTTTCGTTGAGCATGAAATAAAAATAGGAATAGACAGATTAAATAAGCTAGGAGTCGAAATAGAGTTTTTACCTAATTCTTTGAAAGGAATTGATTTTTTAAAGAATCATCCGGAAGCTAGGGCAGATGATTTGCTGCTTGCTTTTGAAGATGACACTATTGATATGATTTTATGTGCTATTGGTGGAGAAGATACCTATAGATTAGCTCCTTATTTATTTGAAAGAGATAGATTAAAAAATATTGTTAAACAAAAACTTTTTTTAGGCTTTTCTGACTCAACAATGAATCACTTTATGCTAAATAAGCTTGGAATAAAAACATTTTATGGTCAGGCTTTCTTGCCAGATGTATGTGAATTATCTGCTAATATGTTAGCTTATACAGAAAAATACTTTTTGGAACTTATAAAAACAGGAAAAATAAATAAGATACATCCTAGTGAAGTTTGGTATGAGGCAAGGGAAGATTTTAGCGAGAAAGCTATTGGAATAGAAATGAAAAGCCATAGTAATACTGGTTTTGAGCTTTTAAGAGGAAATCCTATATTTAGTGGAAAAATTTTAGGCGGATGCATAGAAACAATATATGATATGTTCGATAATTCTAGATTTAACGATACAGTAGAAATTTGTAGCAAATATAATTTATTTCCAACCCTTGAGGAATGGGAGAATAAGATTTTACTAATAGAATCAAGCGAAGAAAAATCAAAACCAGATTTATATAGGAAAATGATACGTGCTCTAAAAAACTACGGCTTATTTGATGTATTAGCAGGAGTATTAGTAGGAAAACCTCAAAATGAAATCTATTACGAGGAGTATAAATCTATTTTATTAGAAGAAATCACTAATAAAGATTTACCAATTGTCTATAATATAAATATTGGACACTCAACTCCAAGATGTATAATTCCTTTTGGGGTAGAAGCAGAAGTAAATGTAAGTAAACAAACTATATCCTTTAATTATTAAACAAAATTAAGCTAAGCCATGAGCTGTTTTTTCTACTTTAGAATGATTTAGTAAATTATAAGATGTTTATTGATCGGCATATTCCCACATACGAGGCTTTTGAAAAATAACCAATGTTATCCATACTGACCACTCAAGACACTGCGAAGCTATTGTGTTGTTGGAGAAAAAGTAGAAAAACCTGGGTGCTTGAAATCAATATATTATTGATTTTGTGGATTTATTATTAAAAGCTTAGTATTTTGAAATTAGTTGTCGAAAATTTCTTTCAAATTCTTGTTTTTAGCTACATTTTGGATATTGAGTAGGTTGTGTCATGGTATGGATGGAATTAAGGAAAATATATGAAACTAAAATTAATTAAACTAACTAAAGAGTATGAATTAAAGCTTGGTGAGATGATTGATGAATGGAAGATTGACCAAGAAATGAATAACACAAACACTTCTCCGTGGTCAATATTTAAAAATGATTACGATGATTTTGACTATTATCTAAATAACTTAGAAATAAAATCTAAAACTGAAAATAAAGTTCCAGATTCAGTTTTCTTCCTTTTAGATGAAGAAAGAGATAGGCTTTTAGGAGCTGTAAATATTCGCCACTATTTAAATGAGTCACTTTTGAAAGAAGGTGGACATATTGGAGATGGAATAAGACCCAGTGAGAGAAAAAAAGGCTATGCCACAGAAATGGTAAGACTAGCTTTGATAGAGTGTAAAAAGTTGGGAATTGAAAGAGTACTCATGATTTGTGATAAAGAAAATATAGGATCAGCTAAGTCTATTATTAAAAATGGTGGAGTACTTGAAAATGAGTTTGTTAACTCAGATGGTAAGACAATTAAAAGATATTGGATAGACAATTAATTGTGTTTAAAAGTACAGCGTAAAACTACAATAGAGCAACAAAAAATTTATATTTAAATTTAAAACCCGGCTTTATCACTATTGATAATAGTCGGGTTTTTGTTTTGTGGTAAAATTAAATTAACTAAAAAATTATTCTATGAATTTAAGGGAACTAATCGAATCTAAAATAGGAGAAAAAAATGAATATAACACAAAAAGATATGAAAATACTATTGAAATCTCAACAAGGTGAATTGGACGTTGTGTTAATGTATCGTGCACTTGCAGATACTGTAAAGGATGCAAATGATCAAGAAACTTTTCGTAAGCTTGCTACAGAAGAAGGTCATCATGCATCGGTATTCCACAATCTTACAAAAGAAAATCTGAAACCTAAAAAAACCAAGGCGATAATTATTCCTTTGCTTTATAAGATAATAGGAAAGAAAAAATTATATAAACTAATTGCAAACGGAGAATACAATGCTGCTAATACCTATGCACCAGTTGCTGAAAAATTCCCAGAAATAGAAAGTGTCAAAAACGATGAAAAAAGACACGGTGATATTGTAAGTTCATTAATTAAGAATTAATTTGGATTTTGATAAATAATACTATTAGCGTTATAATATAACAATGTTAAATTTTAAATACACAAGGAGGATATTATGAAATTAGAAGATTTTACAGAAAAAGAACAATCAGAAATCAACGACGGACTATCCTCAGCAGAAATCAGTGACAAAGAAGCCTCAGATAAAATATTAGCCTTGGTTCCGGATGGATGGATCAAAAAAATTCCGTTTTTTGTAAGAAAACACTCAACGACTAAAACAATTGAAAGAATTGCCAACCAATATCCTGAACTTTACGCTGTAGCAAAAAGAGAAGGCGAACTTCCTGAAAAAGAGCGTGACGAATTGCAAAAAATCATCACAGATATTTTTAAGGAAAAAATGGCAAAACACAATATAAAATAGTTCGAGGATTCAATATGGACACTATAATAGTCAATGATAGAATCAAACTTGTTCCCTATTTTGAAAATTACGATACTACTTTGAAATGGTACGAAGATAAGGATGTATGCAAACAAGTCGACAACATCGATTTCGTATACGATATTGGATAAAGTCCGTATAATTGTGTAAAAGTAAAAAGGCCATATAACAGTCCTTTTACGGTACAATGTTTTTAACGACAAAAACATACCCAGGAGGACTTTTACATGACCCAAGTACATTTTACACTGA